>CAYQAE010000079.1:0-8364 GCA_964415445.1 uncultured archaeon
AAATTATTTTTTGAGATAACTCTTTCATCTACGCTCTCAATACCTAATGCTGCAATATTTCCTGGGGTGCAATATTTTACTATTGATTTTGAAATATTCTCACTTTCTTTTGGATACTCTGAGATAGTCTTTGGGTTAACATTATCTATATGTAAAGTTTTAAGTTTGGGTGCCGCATCTCTTATCTCTTTAAGTAGGTTTTTGACTGGCTCAGGATTTGGTTTAGGAAACTCTTTTTTTCCCATCTCTTTTGATTGAAAGCTGAAAAAATCAGTTTGGTTTCCTAATCTAAAATGCCTAACTCCAAGTTCATATAATTTTTTTATCTCCTCAATTATATCTTCACTATTTCTAAATATAGGCTTACCTCTTTTTGGTTCAATACAATACGAACATCCACCAGTCAGGTATCTTGAACAGCCTCTAAATGTTTCAATTTCACATATTAAACTTTTTGGGAAATTGGGATGTTGTTTTACAATCTCTGTGCCAATTTTTGCACATTCTGAAATTTCATTTTGGTTTTTTCTTTTTTTATAGGAGTCAGTTTTTTGTAGCCTAAATTTAGATTTTATTAAATTGGCTAAGATTAATTCACAGTCTCCATAGGAAATCAAATCAAAATATTTATTGTAGTATTTGATATCTATAGTTTTTTTTCCTCCTTCTGTTCCTATCCCATATTGGCAACAACTACCTGTTAAAATTTTCAATGGATTTTTAAATTCTTTAGAATATTTTTTTATCTCATTGTGAGATATTGGTCTTGCTTCTAAATATTTTCCAGGAACTAAGGCGCCTGAGATTATAATTAATACATCTGAATTTTCTATTTTTTTAGATAATTTTTCATCTACTCTTAATTGATCAATAGTTATGTATTGAATCTCTGAATCTCTATCATGGACTTTGATGGATCCAAAAATATATCTAGGCAGGGGTGAAATAAATGGAGGAACACCCAAGCATGAGGGTTCATCAGTGTATCCATCTAAAATGGTATATTTCATCTTTGATTCTTTTATTAAAAAGATTTAAAAATGAAAATTTTTTTTAATAAGACTAAAATATTTACACTACGCTTTTTATTCTCGATACAATTATTTCTTTTTTTGATTCATCCAATCCTTCATCTAATTTAGGGTAGAGTATTTCTTCTTCATTGTTTTTGTGTTTCAATAACATTTGTTTGAATCCAGAAAAATCTATTTTTTTCTTCTCATATAATTTCTTTTCAACTTCATCCAATTTATTTAAGATCTTATCATGTTCCCATAATAAATCAGGAATAAGATTAATTTCTATATCAGGTTTTCGATAAAATACAAAGATTGCCCTCTCTTCTGTAAAAAAATGTTTTTGTAATTCCCATTTAAATTTGTTAAATTTATCAATTACTGTTTCAAAATCATCTTCATCTATATTAGACACATCTTCCAATAAATTGGAAATTTTAAGGTGATCTTTGGTCATAAGATCCCATATTTCTGTATTTTTCATATTTTTCACCTAATTAATATAATAAGATTAGCTTATTTTTATGTATTTCACTCAACTCATAACTTCATAGATATTTTTTTTGCAAAATTAAAAATAGAAATAAATTCTATTTTATAGAAATATTTAAACTATAATCCCTAAATAGTGATATATATGACAGTTGATGTTTCATATATTATGGTAAATGTTGTTGCTGGGATTTTAGGTTTTTTTGTATTTATTAACTGTTATTTAATTTATAAACACGCAAAAGGCGGATCTGAAGCATATAAATTTTGGGCAATTGGTACTTTCATAATTTTTCTTGCTATGATATTTTATATTTCTTGTGGACTATTAATTGGTGCAAATGAGACATCTAAGACAGATAAAAATGAGCTTCATAAAGTTATTGGACATACTATTGTTGCTGTAGGTTATTCATATATTCCATTGGGTATTATGTATTTATCAAAAGATATGGGATTTGGTAAAGTTAATGAAGCATTACTGAAAAAAGTTCATATTGGTTTTTTTGCAGTTATATTTTTATTTTGTAGTATTTTTTTAGCTTTAGTTCCATTTTTTAAAGTCAAAATTGTCGCTGGAGTAGTATTTAATATAGTATTTGTCTTGATATGGTCAGTTGGTATTTATTTTTACCATGATGCGTATAAACCGCTCAAAAATATAACAGGAAACAATTGTTGGCTATGGATTTATGTAGGTATTGTTGCAAATTTTTTACGAGAATTTTTTAATGTTCTTTATTTTATTGTTTCAGATTCTCTATATATTGTTCTATCTATATTTCAAATAATTATGGCTTTAGGATACATTATAGGATTTTTCTTGATGCGAAAAATGCTTAAAGTAGAGTAAAAAAAGTATTAATTGAAGTATATTTATAGTAATAATTTTGATCTTTAGATATATTCTCAAAAGATGATTTAGGATAATTTATTAAGTTTATTTTACATATAATAAGTATATTATGGATCTGATGTCATTTTTTTAGGTATTTTGATTTTAATTACTTTTTTAACTTGCTACAGATCTATAAATAAATTTCATAATTTATTGAGAAGTTCAATTTAAAATTCATATAGACTATAGCTTAATTAATTCTTTGAATATATTATAATATATGGCAATTGATATATCTTATGTATTAGCCAATTTGATAGTTTTTATTATAGAGATTGTAATTTTTTATTTGAGTTTGCAAATCTATAGAAAAACAAAAGGAGCTTCCTTAGCTTACAATATGTGGGCAAAAGCAACATTTTTGATGCTTTTTGGAACATTTATTCGCCTGATAAATGCAATTTTTTTTGAGGGTACAACTGAAATATCTACTAATAAAAATGAAATAGTTGAAATTGTTGGTAATACAATTATGGCTTTAGGCTTTTTTTATATTCCTGTTGGCATGATGTATTTATCAAGGGATTTAGGTACAGGAAATGTCAACAACATTTTTATTGAGAGGACTCGTATTCTTTTTTACACATTTATTGGTTCAATGGCAATTTTTTATTTATTGTTATTTCCTATCTATAAAATAGTTTCAACAGTGCTTATTATGAGTTTGATTTTGTTTATTGTAATTTTTACTTTTACATTAATAATATATAACAACTTATATAAACAATTTTTAAAAACTACAAATTCATGTTGGTTATATTTGTATATTGGGATCTTTTTTATGATTGTAAGTGAATTTTTTGAGATATTATCTTTTTTTATACCACTAGCAAGTTATCCTCAGTTGATGTTACAATCTATTTCTGCTGTGGGATTTATAGGTGGTTTTTATAAATTAGCAAAAATGGTTGAGGCAATTTAGGAAAAGAATTTTTGTGATTTGAACCCCCGACCTATTGCCTCGCTGGTCTTCTTTTATTTATAGAGCAACGCTCTATTTTTATTATAGAGATCAGAAATTTTTTATTGTTTTTTGTTGGAAAATATGTGAAATACGTAAAGAACGGGGTCAAAATTTTATTAGTTTAGTTCTTTTATCGAAAAATTAAAATTAAAAAAGTAATATTACAGAACAATGCTTAAATCTAAAAAAGAACTATAATTAACTAATTGGGATTGTGTAATTATTGAGCTTGGATAAACCTTCAAAGATAAATGAATCTGATATTAAAATAAAAGTTTTATCAGAAGAAGACAAACAAAAAATATATACATTCAAATGTTATGAACAAGATTTAGTCGATTTTTTGAGGGATGATGCATTTAATAATCAAATTAAGAAAATTTCAACTACATATTTGTGGTATTTAGAAAATGAATTAATTGCATATATTACAATTTTGACTGATTCTATTAATTTAAATCCATTGCTAAAAACACAATTCAGACGTGAGGGAATTTATTATAAATCACTACCAGCTCTTAAAATTGGACGGCTTTGCGTCCAAGATAATTATGCAAAAAGAGGTATAGGCACTAAAATGATTTTTTTTGCAATTGCAAAAGCAATAGAAATTAATAAAATAGCAGGATGTCGATTTTTGACTTTAGATGCAAAAAGTGATTCTTCTCGCTTTTACAAAAAAATGGGATTTAGTATCCTTAAAGAAAGAAAAAAGGGAACAATACCAATGTATAAGGATCTATTAAAAATAATAGAAGAAATAGATTTATAAATTAATAAATTTTTTTACTGATTTAGATATTTTTTTATCAACAAAGGATATTTTTGAGTTTTCAACATCTTCCATTTTTTTTAAGAATTTATTTGCCGCATTTCCATGCAAATGAGGTGTAGCTCTAATTGGTTTTGCCATATTATTTTCACCTATTTATATATTACATTGAGTTTTAAGATATATATATCTTTTCATAAATCAAATATAAACATTTGTTGAATCAGTGGTGTATCCTAAAACTTAAAGAAATCTATCCCCAACCGTTTTGCAGTAGTTCTAGCTTTTCTTGTAATATCTACATTTTTATTATAATTTCTTTTATATTTCTACCTTGAATCTTTTTATGAAACCTCAAAAAATGCTGCTGTATAATATAAGTTTAATTTACACTGAATCAAAATTTAAGTATATATGGGCCTGGAGGGATTTGAACCCCCGACCTATTGGTTATTCATACTCAATTGTAGCAGGTGGTTTATTTGAAATATCATAAACTACTCGATTTACACCTGATACAGAATTAATGATCTTTGAACTGATTTTTTCTAATATATCCCAATCAATTTTAGAAAAATTAGCAGTCATTGCATCAACACTATCTACAGATCTAATTGAGATAATATATTCATAAGTGCGAGAATCACCCATAACACCTACAGTTTTTACAGGAATCAAAGCTGCAAAAGTCTGCCAAAGATGATTATAAATCCCTGCTTTTTTAATTTCATCAATTAAAATATGATCAGCTTCTTGTAAGATCTGAATTTTTTTCCTATCAACTGCTCCAAGTATCCTCACAGCTAGACCCGGTCCTGGAAATGGATGACGTTGCACAATTTTTTCATCTAATCCTAATAATTTTCCAATTTTTCTTACTTCATCTTTATAAAAATCATCTAAAGGCTCAATTATCTCTAAATCCATCTTATCAGGTAGAGTTAAATTATGGTGGCTTTTTATTTTTGCAGTTCCCTTACCAACTGCTGCAGATTCAACTCGATCGGGATAAATTGTTCCTTGGGCTAGATATTTTATATTTGGATATTTTTTTTCTAATTTTCTAGCTTTTTTCTCAAATGTTTTGATAAATAGATGCCCAATTATTTTTCGCTTCTTTTCAGGATCTTCTATATTTTTTAATTTTTCTAAAAAAATATCACTTACATCTATAAAATGAAAATTTTTGAATTTTAGATCATCTCTAAATTTTTTGACTACCTCAGAAGCTTCATTTTTCCTAAGAAGCCCATGATCTATAAAAATTAGATGAACATTTTCTCCAATTGCTCTATGAAGTAGGGTCGCCGATACTGATGAATCCACTCCACCACTTAAACCTAAAATAACTCGCTTGTCTCCAACTTTTTTTCTGATCTCTTCAATTTTATCTTGAACTATATTTCCTAAATCCCAATTTTTTTGAGATTTGCAAATTTCAAAAACAAAATTTTTGAGAATAATATCTCCATCTTTTGTATGTCTAACTTCTGGATGAAATTGAAGTCCATATATGTTCTTCTTAAGATTTGCAAATGAAGCCACAGGACAAGTTGATGTTTTAGCTAAAATTTTAAATCCTTCAGGTGCCTTAGTGATTTGATCACCATGGCTCATCCATACAATTTGATTTTTAGCTATTCCTTGAAATATTTTATCTTTATTTAAAATTGATAATTGAGCTTTTCCATATTCTCTAAATTTATGAGCTTTTACCTCTGCTCCATAAAATTCTGCAATTAATTGATGTCCATAGCATATACCCAAAATAGGAATAGAATTTTTATTTAACCACTCAAAAATAGCTTTTTCGATTTTTGGACTATCTTTTTTGTGAACACTTCCAGGTCCACCTGATATAATAATCCCTTTTGGATTTAGTTTTTTTATTTCTTCAATTGTAATATTAAATGGTTTTATTTCAGAATATAGCCCTAAATCTCGAATTCTTCTACAAATTAAATGAGTATATTGTCCACCACAATCTATGACTACAATTTTTTCCAAATTAAAAACCTACACTTTTTGAAAAAATAATCTCTACTAAATAAAAATTTATCTTTAAATTACTAAAATTGTTGGTCTATTCTTTCATAACCTAAAATCTCATTTTTGTCAAAAAAAAGTGAAATTTCCTTATCAGCAGATTTTCTGCTATCTGATGCATGAACTAAATTAGGTATTACTTCTGTTATCTTTAGTGCCCAATCTCCTCTTATAGTTCCGGCTGCAGCATTTAGTGGATCAGTAGCGCCACATAATTTTCTAGTAGACTCTATTGCGCTTCTACCTTCCAAAATCATAGCAAAAGTTGGCTGATCTGACATATAATTTACTAAATTCTTATAAAATTCTTTATTTTTGTGATCTGAATAATGTTTTTCTATCAAAGTTTTAGGTGGCTTTATTAATTTCATAGCCACAATTTTTAGTCCTTTGTCTTCAAATCGGCTGATAATTTTTCCACAGATTCCTCGTTTGGTAGCATCAGGTTTTATTAATACTAAAGTTCTCTCTTCCATTTAATTCTGACCTTTTTTATAAAAGCTAGTCCATTTTATTCTTCTGGGAATTCTACCCAATTTCAGAAGATTTTTTTCGCATTTACTTGAGCAGAAATGAAAGATTTTACCATCTTTTCTTACAAACATCTTTCCAGATCCAGGTTCAATGTCATATCCACAAAATGAGCATTCTGAATTTGAGACCATATTAATCACTTAGCTTGGGTTAATTTTTTTTGCTTCTCTTTCAGTTTCTTTTAGCATGATTATGTCACCTTTTCTTATCGGTCCTCTGGTATTTCTTGTGATAATTCTATTTTTATCTCGGCCTTCTAGAACTTTGCAACGAATTTGCATAACTTCTCCTGTAACTCCGGTTCTGACAATTACATCTATTACTTCTGCAGGTGTAGATATTTCTTCTGACAAATTTATTTTCACCCTCTAAGTTTTTTTATTTGATTTTCAATTTCTTTTATTTCTTTTTGAGCATCTCCAAATTTCACTACACTAGCTGCGGCTGTTGGCACTTCTAAACCTGATGCAGCTCCTAATTCTTCTTTTTTAGGTACTGCTATATAAGGTATATTTTTTTCTTTGCACAACATTGGTAGATGCGCTACAACTTCTGGTGGTGTTATATCTTCAGCGATAAGAACTAATTTTGCAGTTCCTCTCTCAATTGATTTTGTCGTTTCATTTGTTCCTTTTCTAACTTTCCCAGTATCTCGTGCTCTTTCCATTGCTGCATATGCTTTTTCTACAAGCTCTTTAGGTGCTTCATAATCCATAAACGATAATTTAGCCATCTTCAATCTCCTCCTTAAGTCATCGGATATACTAAAGTAACCGAAATATTCTCTTTTAAGTTTTGCTAAAGCGATTTTTTATTGGTTATTTTAAATTTATATCTGAGAAAAAAGACTTAGGATGAATTATTTGTTTAAATATAGTAGGTTTTTGATATTATTTTATTCATTTATATAAGATTAGGCTTTGTATAAAAATAGAAAAAAAAAGAGGTATTTTTTGTGCAAATTTTTATTTTAGAAAACTTTTTAATTTCGACAACTGACGTATTATAATCATGAAATTTTTTATCCAAAAAAGAATAATAGGAGAACTTGTTGCTTCAGAAAGCATTAATTCAGCTTTAAAAAGATGGAGACAGATATTTAATATTTCTCAAAAAAATCTGAGTAGTGAAATGGGTATATCTTCATCTGTTATAAGTGATTATGAAAAAGGAAGAAGAAAAAATCCAGGAGCATCATTTATAAAAAATTTTGTTAATTCATTAGTTTATTTAGATGAAAAAAATGATTCTAGGACCTTAAAACACTTAGAAGTTTTATCTAAGACTACAATCCCATTAAGCCTTTTAGTTGATATTTCTTATTTTAAAAACAAAATTTCTTTTTATGATTTAATTAAAGCAATTAATGGTCGTATACTAACTACTCATAGAAATATCCCTAAAGAAATTTCAGGATACGTTATTATTGACCAATTTGAATTTATATTAAAATTAAATAGAGAAGATTTTACCATCTTAAATAAATGGATGCCTAAAAAAGCGATAATTTTAAGCAAAATTCATACGGGAAAAACATCTCTAACTGCCATGAAATTAAAAGGTATAAAACCTGATCTTGTTATTTTACATAATTTAAGAAAAATAGATTCATTAGCTCTTAAATTGGCAGAAACAGAGCGAA
>CAYQAE010000080.1:0-5958 GCA_964415445.1 uncultured archaeon
CATATACTGCCTTTAGTGGAAAAAATTCGAAATAATTGTTTTCATCAAACCATGCACATTTTATATCCTTTATAGGTATTTTTGTGCGGGATGATAAGGCTAGTGCATATGTTGTTAGCTGAGAAATTGGTCTTTCATCTTTGGAGTTTGGTTTATAACTGATATTTAACAGTTGATTTTTCAAAAAGTCAAAATTAACAAAAAAAAGTAAGTTTTTTTGAAAAATGTTAATTATATATTATTATATTAACAATTTAGAAAATCAAGTCCAATTTTTACTTAATTTAAATACAAAAATAATGTTTTTTGGTATTTTAAGATTAATTTGAGCATAGAATTTTCTCTAGGCTATAACTGTCAATATTCAATAAGTTACAAAGTTCTGGATCAAAAACGTTTGACAACTCCAATGTTTTGTTATCATTTGGTTCATCGATTTTTATCAATAATTTAATTACTTTAAGTTGCTCTAAAACATTTAAAACTGATGTTTTGTGTTTTTTTTGATGTAATTTTAATCAGTAGTTAGTTATAAAAGACAAAAGGTTAACAAAAAATTTAATAGGGCATGATACAATGAAAGTACGTAAAGTTATCAAGATGCTAGAATCTGATGGATGGTATATTGTTGCATCCAAAGGAAGCCATAGACAATACAAACACCCGACTAAACAAGGCAGAGTTACAATTGCAGGCAATTTCAGTCATGATCTAGCTCCAGGTACTTTGAATAGTATATTAAAGCAAGCAAAATTAAAAAAGAAGAGGTGAATTTTATGTATCGTTTTCTTATTGTAATAGAAAAAGCAAATGGAAATTATTCTGCATATTCACCAGATTTACCTGGCTGTGTTGCAACTGGAAAGACATATGAAGAAGCAGAAAAGAATATGTATGAGGCTATAGAATTACATGTGCAAGGAATAGCTAAAGACCGATTACCGATTCCTAAATCACATACAACAGCAGAATATGTTGTTATCCGATAAAAAAAAGGAGTGTAAGGAGTGCCCGCCTCGATCCGAAAAGGATAAGCCACAAGGGATCGGGTGGTAATCTTTAGTAATCTCTCCTATTTTTTTTTTAATTTTTTCTTTTTTCTATGAAAATTATGATTGTTTATTTAGATATTTATTACCTATTATTTTTAATAAGCCTCGGGAGGGATTTGAACCCCCGACCTGCTGATTACAAGTCAGCCGCTCAACCAGGCTAAGCTACCGAGGCAAATAAAATAATTAATTTCAAAATACAATTACAATTGAAATATTTTAAAAAACTAAAAATAAAAGAAAATTTAGAAATTATCTGCCTTGAGATATTCCTAAATATCTCTCTGCCTTCTCATTCTCTGTATCGCTGCCCAATATAATGATAATATCATTCTCTTCAATTAATTCATTATATTCTGGATTTGGAACTAAGTCCCAATTTCCATCTCTATACTTTGCAATTGCAATTAAAAGCGCTTCTGATAAGTCTTTTAATTTCTCTTTAGTAAATTTTACATCCTGATTCAAAAAAGGTGAACCCTCCAATATACTATATTGTTGAATATCATATCCACCCATAGAAGTAGTGACTTGTTCAACAAATCTAGCTACATCTGGCTCAAAGCTAGCACTTGCTATTAATCTACCAGCCAACTCATTTGGTGAAGCTACAAAAGTAACTCCAGCTACTTTTAATGTTTTTTTAAGCTCTTGTCTTTGGATTGATGCAATAATTCTAGCATTTGGATTATATTTTTTTGTATTCAGTGCAGCAATTAAATTCTTAGTATCATCTCCAGTGCAAATTATCACATTCCAACATTTTGAAATTTCTGCTTGATTTAGAGATTGATCAGATGAAGGATCACCTAAGACTACCTTAATATTCTCTGGACTATATGATTTAATCTCTGCCTCATATGCAGGGTTATCAGTAATTACTGCCACCTTAAATTCTTCATGAGTTAATTCAGACAATGCAACTTTTCCCACTGAAGACCATCCACAGATAACAAAATGATTTTCCATATTTATCTCCCCTGATGTACATTTAAATAACTAGATAATGAAGAAGTTTCTCTCTCATTACCTAATACAATTATAGTGTCTCCTTCTGATAAAGTCATATCATCTTTTGGATTTGGAAACAAATCTCGTCTACCTTCAACTTCTTTAACTAACCCAACTATTAATGAACCTACTTCATTTTTTAGCTTCTCTGAAGCATCTTTTACCTTAAGTCCACAAATTGGACAACTTACTTTTATATCATATTGTTGCAAATCATATCCACCAGTTGATGTGGTCATATCTTCTATTAAAAGTCCAACTTCTGGTTCAAAGCTTGCACTTGCAACTAGGCGACCGCCCATCTCATGGGGAGATGTCACATATTCAACTCCTGCTAATTTAAGAGATTCTTTGAGCTCTTCTCTTTTAACTGATGCTATAATTCTAGCTTTAGGATTTTTTTCTTTGATAGATAAAGTAGTTATGATATTTTTAGTATCCTCATCAGTGCACACAATAATAGTATCTGCAGCGCATATATTTGCATTATCTAGGGCTTTATTAGTTGATGGATCGCCTTGCACTGCTTCGACTTCAGCATCGCCAGCCCGTGCTTTTATTTTAGATATATCATTTGTATCTTCTGCAATCACTACAACAGGATGACCTGAAGCCATAAGTTCGCTAAATGCAACTTTTCCAACAGAAGACCAACCACATATAACAAAATGATCTGTCAATTTAGCTTTTTTAAGCCCCATAGATGATCTAAGTCTAGCATTTACCACTGCATCATTAATTTCTCCAACCAAATAACCTAAAACTCCAACAATAAATACCATCAAAAAAACGCCAATAATTCTACCTACTGTTGTAACAGGAAAGAAGTCACCATAACCAACAGTAGATATAGTAACTACTGCCCACCAAAGTGCGTCTCCAATATGCTCTACATCTTCTTCTGCATAATAAAAACCTACAGCACCAACTAAATAAACTAAAAGTACAATACCAAGCGCTGAACCTAATTTTTTTACTATAGTTTTTGTTTCTTTATCCATATAAACCAACTCTTAATTATAATAATTAGTCTTTAATCATTTTATACATATTATTTATTTTGTAAATCGATCTATTAATTTATGAAACATTGCAATTGTACGATAGACTAAAATTATACCAAATAATATTGTAATAGCGGCCATATTTAAAATTAATATACGAAAGAGACTCAAGCCAAATAAATTATCTACATCTTTTGTATCAATTGGAGAAACTGTAATTAACATCACACCAGCACAAATTGTAAATATAAAAGTAAAAATAATATAATAAGAGACTAATTTGTAAAGTAACCCTTTATATGGTCTTCTTAGTTCAAAAAGATATATAAAGAAATATATATATCCAACCACCCATACTACATCTCCGATAACCCCAAATATATCTTGAATTATTGTATCCTCAAAAAAAACAGCTGTGAAAACTTCAAAAAACGCTGCTATAATACAAGCATAGATTAATGACAAAAAAAGAGAATAATTAATAAATTTATTTGTTTTTTTAGCCCTCTCTTCCATATCAATCAAAGATATACCACGAGCAATAAAAAAAATTGGCATTAAAGCAAATAAAATAATAAATGAATAAAATAAAACTAATTCAATATTACTAAGAGGTGCAAAAATAAAATGCTCTACAAGAAAAGTAACAGATGCTATTGCAAAAAATATAAGCCCTAAAATAAAATTTATTAGCCCATTCTTATCAATTTTAAATAACTCATAAGAAGTAATAAGAAGAAAAAGAATACATACCGAAAATAAAATACCATAAAGAATAACTAATACTTCACTAAGCATATACCTAAATTACACTATAGTTATAAAAACTTTGTCACAAATTTTGTTTTTAATTAAAATACCCCTACAAAACAAATAAAGAGATAATAATGAGCCAATTAACTAAATTTACAGAAAAAGAGATCTATGAATATCATAAAAAAAGAAGAGGAAAAATAACAATCAAAACAAAAACACCTCTAGAGAATATAAAAGATCTAAGCTTAGCTTATACCCCCGGAGTTGCTAAAGTTTCTGAATCAATTTATAAAAATAAAAATTCAGTTTTTGAATATACTAATTTAGAAAATAATGTTGCTGTAATTACTGACGGATCAGCTGTCTTAGGTTTAGGTGATATTGGACCGTATCCTGCAATGGCTGTTATGGAAGGAAAATCTGTTTTATTTAAAGAATTAGCAGGAGTGGATGCATTTCCAATTTGTCTAAATACAAAAGATCCTAAAGAGATTATAAAAACAATAGAGAATCTCGAGCCATCATTTTCAGGGATAAATTTAGAAGATATAAAAGCACCAAAATGTTTTGAAATTGAAAAAGAGCTAAAAGAATCTATGGATATTCCAATTTTTCATGATGACCAACATGGCACAGCAATAGTAGTTTTAGCAGGGTTAATTAATGCATTAAAGGAAGTAAATAAAAAATTTCAAGATATAAAAGTAGTAATTAATGGTGCAGGTGCTGCAGGCATTGCTATTGCTAAAATACTTATAACTTTAGATACAAAAAATATTATACTCTGTGACAGAAGGGGAGCAATTTATGAAGGTAGAGCAGGAATGAACAAATATAAAGAAGAAATTTCAAAAATAACAAACAAAGATAAAATTAGTGGAAAATTAGCTGATGTAATTAAATCTTCAGATGTATTTATTGGAGTATCTGTGGGCAATTTAGTAGATATTGATATGGTAAAATCTATGAATAAAAATTCAATTGTTTTTGCACTAGCCAATCCTACCCCCGAAATTTCACCAGACAATGCAAAAGAGGCTGGTGCTAAAATTATAGCAACAGGTCGATCAGATTATCCAAATCAATTAAATAATGTTATGGGATTTCCTGGAATTTTCAGAGGTGCCCTAGATGTTAGGGCCAAAGATATAAATGAAGATATGAAAATTGCAGCGGCCTATGCCCTAGCTAATTTAGTAAAAGACAGCGAACTAAAAGAAGATTATATTATACCTAATCCTCTAAATAAAAAAATTGTTCCAGAAGTCGCCTACTCTGTTGCAAAAGCTGCAATAGATACAAATGTTGCTAAATTAAAATTAGATGATGATCAATTAAGAAAAAAGATAATGAAAAATATTTTTTGAGATAAAATGTCAGATCTTGAAGCGATAGCTAGAAAATATATCAAAAAGAATGATGAAAAAGGAGCTATAGATCATATTATTTCAGAAATATTATTTTACAAAGATATGTCCAAAAAAAAAGCTAATAAACTAGCTGTGGGAATTTATAATGAGATAAAATCAACATACATAAATAAAAATAAACTTTTAGATTATCCTAAATCAACTGTTACAATGCACGGGGCAGGAGTAGGCTGTAGAGGTGAGGGTGATTTTTATGTACATAAAAAACTTGCAAAAATTGCTGATGTGTATAAATCTGAATTAAGTGTAAAAGATTTAGATGATTGTGGTGCATTTATAAGTTCTGATAAATTCATATTAGGCAAAATTGAAGGTATGCATTCAAGATTAAGTGATTATCCTTTTATTTGTGGATTTCATGTGTCAAGAGCAGCTCTCAGAGACTTATATGTGAAAGGAGGTAAACCTAAAGCAATTATGATAGATATCCACCTTGCAGATGATGGAGATTTAGGAAAACTCTTTGATTATGTAGCAGGGGCAGCTACAGTTGCTAAATTATGTAAAATTCCTATAATTAGTGGAAGCACTTTAAGAATAGGTGGGGATTTAGTAATAGGAGATAGATTGGTAGGTTGTGTTGCAGCAATCGGGGATGCAAAAAAGTTATATCCAAGAAAAAATATTAAAGAAGGACAAATAATTCTGATGACAGAAGGCAGTGGCGGTGGGACCATATCAACTGCTGCAATCTATTCTGGAAAT
>CAYQAE010000080.1:5968-8321 GCA_964415445.1 uncultured archaeon
AGATAGTAGATGAGACTATTAATATAGACTTTATACAAAGCTGTGAATCTATTTTAAATTCGAATTTATCTGACAAAATCAAATGTATGATGGATGTAACAAATGGAGGACTTAGAAATGAACTTAGTGAAGCTATCTCAGATCTAAATCTAGGGATAGAATTAAAGGAAAGCAAAATTAAATCATTAATAAATTCAAAAGTATATAATTTATTAAACGAATTAGATATAGATTATTTAGGAGTATCGCTAGATTCACTGCTTATATTTTGTGAAAAAAAGGATGAAAAAGATATAATTGAAAAAATTGAATCAAAAAATATCAAAATTAAGAGAATTGGAGAAGTAATTGAAAATAAAGGATTATTTTTATCTGGAAAAAAACTAAAACCTAAATTCCGAGAAAGTGCATATACCAAAGTCAAAAAATTAACAGATGATAAGAATATAGATTTTACAAAAATAGACAAAGCATACATTGAATCTAAAGAAAAAATAGATCGAACTATTAATTTTATTTTAGGTAAAAACAAATGAAAATAGCAGATTATGCAATGATAGCCTGTTCTTTGGAAGTTCTCTCTTATAAACCAGGAAATGTAAATAGGTTTTCAAATAATAAAAATACAAAAGTAGAAGATTTTTTTCTAAGTATTTATGGATTATATGAATTTTTTCTATATTTTGAAAATAAAGCCTATGAACTTAAGAAAAATAAAATAGCATACAAAGATATTGAATTAGGAAAAGCAATTTATCAAGCTACAAAAAAAATAACTAAATTACATAAAGGTGGAAACACACATCTAGGAATAATATTACTTTTATTTCCTCTTATCTTCGGATATTCCATAGGAAAAAATCCAATAAAAGAAATTGAGAAATTATTAAAAAATACAACTTATAAAGATAGTATATACTTCTATAAAGCAATTAAAAAAGCAACTCTTCCTTACAAATCTACAAAAGAGGAATTAGATATATTTAATCCTAATTTTAGTGAAGTCATTGGGAAAAATAAAATTAATTTATATAAAATATTAGAAAAATCACAAAAAAATGATCTAGTTGCAAAGTTATTAGTTAATAATTATAATTTAATATATAAAAAAATATTGCCTTTTTTTAAAAAGCTCTACGGGTCAATTAAAGTCATTGAAAAAGCAATTATAGTCGCTTATTTATACGCTCTTTCAAGTTATTATGATTCACATGTTGTGAAAAAACACGGGTTTAGTGTGGCTCAAAATTTAAAAAAAGAGGCTATAGGCGTTTTTGAAAGATATATGAATTCTTTTGATTTAGTCTACCTTGAAAAATTTGATGACAAATTAAAGAAGAAAAAAATTAATCCTGGAACCTGTGCTGATATTATTTGTGCAACGATTTTTATTTTTTTGATAGAAAACAAATCAGATAAATAAAGTAACGTAATATTTAAATATCAAATAATATTTTTAATATCTGAATTATAAAAAACTATCAGTCTGTTTAAGATTATTCAATTTAAATCATGATCATCTATAATCTGAAAATATTTTTTCAGAGTTATAAATCGATGATATGGGTGGGAGAGAAACCCAAGTACACTATAAATTCTTTCAAACAGAGCCCGTGGGTCTCTTTTTTGGTAGTAGAAACTACAATTATTGAATACATGAGTATTTATTTTCACTTTAAATTATAGCTTTTTAGCGAAACTAAAAAACAAATAAAAAAGTGAAAATAAAAATATGGATAAAAAAATAATGAGTGACAGCAAGATTAGAGAAGATATAGTAAAATATTTTCTCAAAGAAGAAAGAATAATTCATTACAAGGAAATCAAAAGATTAGTAGGAGACGACACCACAAGACCAGATTATCATCTCAACTGGTTAGTTAAGAGAGATAATCTTCTTGAGCGTGTCAAAGGAAGAGGCAATTATGAATTAAAGAAAGAAATGATTCAACCTCTTCGAAAAGAATATCAAATTTTGGTGCCAATTTGTTTGATAGGAGGGTTAGATGACGTTAATCTCTACTTCAACATTTTGGGTGGTTTGAGAAATATAAGTATTTTACCCAAAATAAGTATTTTAATAACAAATCCCCAGGTCAAGAAAAAATTTGAAACAGCCACGGAAACAAAATTAGAACAATATGACGTTCAGCCTATTTTTGAAGTATTTAATAACACTGAATTAAGCGAATTATTCAAAATCAAACAAAAAATAGAGAGGTTAATTCAGCAAAGAATTTTTAACTATGAAATAATCTGCGAATTAACTGGCGGCACAAAGCTAGTCACGATTGCGCTGGCAAATTTATCAGAGAAATATAATCTCCGAAAGATTTATTTCTCAGGCGAAGAA
>CAYQAE010000081.1:0-8201 GCA_964415445.1 uncultured archaeon
GTTTACTTTTTTTTAATAATTCATCCATTTTTTTAAGTATAGCTAATTTTTGTATGATTGCTTGTCTTGCTACAGCAGACCAATTTATATCAGAGTAATGATCCATTTGTCCCTTTAATTCTTTTGGAATTGCTAAAGTTAAACTTACCATATTATCACCTTACGTATATTATGTATGTTACGTTTGAAATATTTAAAGGTTTGGTTTTATTTATGAGTGTTGAAAAATAATATCAGAATTAATGTTTAGCTAATTCTTTTAACAATTTATCATTATTAGCCATTATTCTAGCTAAATGCTCAGTGATATCTATTTCTACTCTTTTTGGTTTGCTATTTTTGTTTTCATCTTTTTCCAAATCACTCACCATTTATAGAATTTATTTTATTGAAGTTCCTCTATTTCTTATATTTCAATTTAGTCTTAATAAATATTTCGTATCTTTTACAAGTAGCGTTTTTTAACCGTATTATACGTTTTTAAAGAATTAATTAAATAATTCCTTATTTTTTCGATAACAAGAACGACATACAGGTTTTTTCAATGAAGATGAATTAGATTTACCACATATATGACATACGCCATCTTTTTCCACATATTTTTCGTCTTCAAATTTCTTCCACTTTTTATAATCAGCAAAACAATAGGGATGTTCAGGATTTAACTTGATTTTAGTTCCACAACGAATACAATGTCCTCTAAGATTAGTTTTAGTACTCTTTTTCTCTTCATTTATATTAAAATTAAATTTTTCACTTGTTGTATTAATGTAATCCACTTCTTTCCATGCTTCTTCATACAATGTTTTATCCTTTGGGTCATCTTTATTAATAAGAACACCCATCTCTTTATTATTAGCCATTGAAAATTCATACAAATTTAGAGATGTTATTATCATTTGTTTTTCATTTGCATAACATTTAGCATGAAGATCTTCATTATATTTTAAAATAACTAATCTTAAATTTTGAAGAAATTTCATTTCTTCTGGTTTTAATTCTTGTTTACCAAAAATAATTGTGGTTGTCAATTCCTTATTGTTTCTATATGTTAATAGTTCTTTAAAATCTTTAGATAATTTAAGATAAGGTGATATAAGAACAAGCGTTATCCCTGCATTTTTTATCAAGTCTTCAATTTCTGCTACTGCTTTTCTTGTGTTTAGAAATGTTGCCATAGAACATACTAAACACCAAAATAGAGATAAAAATATGTGTAACTTTTATCTAACTCTATATTCTATCAATAAAATAACATAAATTTGAGGCAGTAAATTGAGTATAAACGATGAGAAACAAAAAATCATAAATGAAGATGGAAACGTATTGGTTACTGCAAATCCAGGAACAGGTAAAACTAGACTTTTGGCTTATAAATACCTAAATCTTATAAAAAATGGTTACTCTGCAGAGGATATACTCTGCCTAACTTTTACTGAAAAAGCTAAAAAAGAGATGGAATCAAGAATTTTACAAGCACTTAAAAAAGCTGAAATTAAAATTGACCTCTCAAATCTTAATGTTTTTACATTCCACTCCTATGCCCTAAACTATATTGATGAATCCGAAATTTTAAATTCAAACTTACTTAGATATGCAATTTTTAGCTACATAAGAGACCATCAAATGCTAAATTATGGAGATGATTATCTTATTTCAAAAATTGTTCCAAAGATGGAAAATTTAATGCGCTATCTAAAGAGCTTTGGAATTAAACCCCAAGATATAGATATCGAAGCTTCAAAGAAATATTTGGAAGAAGGAAAAAACTATAGCAGAGAAGAAATTGACAAATTTGCAGATGATTTCCTATCTATTTTCAAACATTATGAGTCCATAAAATCAAAAAAAGGAGTTGATTACGCAGATCTATTGATTGAATTTATTAATCTAAAAAATCCACCTCAGTTTGAATATGTGTTAGTTGATGAGTTGCAAGATGTTAATAAAATGGAGGCAGATATTGCACTAAAATCAGCAAAGAAATATTTTGCAGTGGGAGATAAAAAGCAAGCTATATTTGGATTTCAAGGCGGATCTATTGTTAATTTTGAAAAATTTAGTGATGCACACCAACTAGTCTTATCTGAAAATTTTAGAAGTACCAATGAAATATTATATTACGGGCGCAAATATTTTTGTCAAAAAACAGAAGATGATATGCACAAAAGTGAGCTTAAAGATCTAAAGAGTGCTAATGATAGGTCAGGGAAAAAACCACAAATCTATGATGTTGAGCGCGATAAATTATTCTCCACAGCATGCGATTTATTAAAATCATTGGATGGAAAAACTGCAATTATCACACGTACCAATTACCAGATTATGGAATTAGCAAAAGAGATGAAAGATAGAGATATCGATTATTCTTCTACCTTTTTTTCAGCATCTGCTGATGCTAAAGATCATATTATTGCATTTTTAAAAGGTGTATTTAGTCAAGATGTAGATGATGTTAAAAATGCTATGTTTACTCCCTTCTTTCCCTGTTCGCTGCAAGATGCTTTTGCTCTAACTGATAGAGAAAATTTAGAAATTGATCATATCTTTCAAAAAGTTCCTGAATTTAAAAATTTGAGAGACTCAGTAAAAACTGTTGAAGATGTTAATAAATTATTTCAAGAGACCATTATACCAATTTGTGTAAGCTATGGTAGAGAATATATGTATGCTGCAATTTCGATCAATACTGCCTACAAAGACGCACTTCATGATTTAGATAATAAAAATATGCATTCAATAATTACTTATCTAAAAACTACAGATTTACTCACCCAAGAATCAGAAATTGAAAAAGATGTAGTACTAACTACAGTACATAAAGCAAAGGGGAAGCAATTTGATAATGTTATTTATATCCCTTCACAAACTAGAAACAGGTCAAACTTTCAAGATAGGGTAGTTGAGGGTATTTTAAAATCAAAAGGTATTAATGTTGATGAGGAGTTAGAAGAGGAGAGTCTTCGTATCAATTTTGTAGCATTTAGTCGTGCTATAGATAACTTAATTATTTTGACAAACAAAGTTCAAGATTATCTCAACAACTTCAGTGAATTAAAAGAGATTAAACCCACTGAATGTAGTTTAGGTGTATTTGATGAGAGCAAAAAGAGGGCATTTGATTTATTTGTCAATGGTCAATTTAAAGACGCAAAGAAGTTGTTAGAAGGCAGAGATAGATGGATTTTTGAATATGTTAAGAATTATTTTTTGAAATTAGATCATATTTCATTTAGCTCTCTACCTGATAATGCCTATGATTATTTTGTCAAAAAGATTTTGAGTTTGCAATATATCACTGATGCCACAAATTTAGGTTCAAAAGTGCACAAAGCTGCACAAAAGTTGGTTATGGGTGAAGAAATAGAAGTAGATGAAGATATTAGGCCATATGTTAGAAATGTTGAGTCATTATTAGCTGAGATTAGAGAAAAATATCCTAAAAATTATGAGTCTGAGAAAAAAACATATGTACCTCTTAGTTCGTTAGGATTTGGGTCTGATTTGAAATTTTTAGCAATAATTGATGCAGTATTTAGAGATGGAGATAATTATTTGATAGTTGATTGGAAGACCAATAAAAAGAAAAATTCAAAGCACAAACAGCAGCTAGAAGCATATAGGCGTACATTTTGTGCTAGGCAGGAGATTGCCCTACAAAATGTTAAGGTAGCTGTAGGTTATGTTGGTCTAAGAAATACAATTAATACTGGAAATGTTGAATGTGAGCTAGATTTGAAGCAGCCTACAAAGCGAGCTTTTGGGACATTTTCAAAGAAAGTTAATAGATTATTATCATGGATAGATGATCCTGATTTATTTTTCAAAGATTTTATCTCCAAAGATAGAAATGATATGCTCTTTAGAAGTGTTGTTGAATTATATCAGAGGGAGATGGGCGTTTGAAGAACATTGAATTGCTTGAGAAATAGATTGTAATTAAGTATTATATTCGTAAAATAAACTATATGGTCATATAAAGGGCTCTATATCAAAAAAATTGATTTTAGACTATTTGGATCACATTTCCAAAAGGTTTATATTTGTGTATCCACATAATACACTATGATAGAAATGCCAAATATAACACTTTCACTACCGAGTGAATTGCATAAATTTGTAAAAAGACATAATGAAATAAATTGGAGCGAAATTGCAAGGCGAGCTTTTTTTATCCAAGCTCAAAAACTTAAAGTAATGGATAAAATAGTTAAAGATAGTGAATTTACAGAAAAAGATGTTGCTAATTTAGATCATAAAGTAAAAGAAGGACTTATGAAAAGGTTCACTCAATGAGAGTTATAGTAGATACTAATCAAATAATTGCAGCACTCATAAAGAAAGGAAAAACGCGGAAGATAATTTTATCAATAAATTTTGAATTTTACACATTAGATTATGTTTTAGAAGAAGTTAGAAAACATATGGATTATATTGTTAAAAAGGCAAAATCAACTACTCAAGATATTGAACTTTTGTTTACTCTTTTTATGGAAAATATAACTATAATATCAGATGATCTTGTTAAAAAGAATATGAATCAAGCTATTGAGATCATGAAAGATATTCACATAAATGATGCCCCTATTCTTGCTTGTGCCCTATCAACACCTAATGAAGGGATATGGTCAGACGATGGTCATTTTCAAGAACAAAATAAAGTTAAGGCATGGACTACAAAAGACATTTTAAGTATGTTATAGTAATTAGAATAAAATTTACTAGCTCTTTAAATATAATTTTCAATTTTATTTAGTGCTAAAGATGCACTCTCCCTATTATAGTCTTTTTTATCATTTTTTGAAATAGACTTCAAGACTAATACTGCTCTTTTATCCCCAATTTTACCTAAAGCACTTATAGCATACTGTCTCACTTGGGCTTTTGAACTCTTTAATAGTTCAACTAAATAAGGGACAACATCATATATATCTGGTTTTAGGTGCGCTAATTTTGCACAAGCAGATGCAGCTAATCTTCTGTCATTGTATTTTTCGCTTTGCAAATAACCAATAAGTTTAGGAATGTCTTTTCTTTTTCCTCTCTCTCCAATTAAAAATGCTGGATTTGATTTTTTAGATTTTTCTCTCGATGATTTTGATTGTTTCTTTCCACAATATGGGCAATATTTAAAATCATCTTGTACTTCTTTTTCACAATTAAAGCATTTTTGCGTTATATTTCTATTCAAATTCAGTATCAAAAAATTAGATCTATCAAGAAATTTTCCAGGGATTTCTTTTATAAATTGAGATTCATTTCCAATTTCACTAATTAAAAATAACTCCTCTTTTGCTCTAGTTAATGCAACATAAAATAACCTTCTCTCCTCTTCCATAAGTAGCTCAAAATTGCTTTTTTTAATTATTTGAAAGATTCTATCAGTATCTCTAACATTAGGAAAACCAGTATATCCCCCAGTTAGGCCAATTATAAATACTATTTTTGCCTCCAGACCCTTTGCTTTGTGGATAGTAGTGATTTTTATACCTAATTTTTTTAGTTCTTCATAATATCTTTGATATGCATCTGAAGTTCTTGTTCTTGTCAGAACAAGGATATCTTCTTTTTCATATCCATTGTCTAATATTTTCTTTGAGTTTTCAATTACTGTTTCAACTCCATCTTCGGATTCTTTTTCAGCACAATAGAGGTAAATTTTTTTCCCTTCTTGATTAAAAGCACTTATTTTTTTGTCTATTTTATGTTCTCAGTCCACAGCTTTTTGGGTTTGCGGCTTTCATTGTTTTTTATGACTTCATTTGATGCATTTACAATTGTGGTATTACTTCTATAGTTAATATCAAGTTTTATCACTTTAGAGTTTTCAAAAAAATTCTCAAATTTCAAAATGTATTCTACATTGGATCCTCTCCAACCATAAATACTTTGCCAGTCATCTCCAACACAAAAAAGTTGATTATCGTCTTTTAGTATATATTTAAGCAATCTTACTTGTAATGTATTTACGTCTTGGAATTCATCAACTAAAATATGTTTGAATTTATCTTGCAGCTGATTTTGAATATCTTTATGATTTTTAAGTAAAGAAATTGTCCTAATTATTAAATCATTGAAATCTAAATAAGAATTATCTACACAATAATTTTTATATCCATAAAATAGTGGTTTTGCAAGTTGATAAAAATCTCTTACTCTTCTATGCTTGTCTTCCAAACCCCTATCATATATAATATTGAAATCTCTATTTTCTACTTTTATTTTGTCTATTAACTTTTTTGTATCCAAAATAAATTGTCTTTTGTATTTTTCATATCCTCTAAACTCTTTTACAATATTAAGGGGTGAAACATTTTTTAAATCACGATCAATATGGGAAGCTATTCGCTCATACATTACTTTGTTGAATTCATTACTATCATGAGTTTCTTTTTCATGTATTAATACATATTTATTTCCTGATTCTTTCATATCTCTTTCCTTATCTTTTAGAGGATAACTTAGCTTACTAATATGTTCTAGGTATACATTTGCTTCTTTAATAAAAAAATCAGGTCTAAATTCAAAAGTTCCTGGTGCAATTTCAGGTTCATAGTAATATTCAATATCGTGCCTATATAACCAATCGGCTATATCTCTTTCAGATTTGGATTTTACACGATCCCCTTTTAGTGTAGTATATGGATTTGGATAATCTACTCTGCCTAATTTATGTATTTTTCTTATTTTATCTATATAGTGATCTAAAATATATCTCTTAAGTTTGAAGAGATATTCACGATTTTCACATTCAATTAAGACTAATTTATGGATAACTTCTTCAGGAGTTTCATTTGCAATTTTTTTTGGATCAAAATCTTCATTTGAAACATGATCAATCAACAATCTAAAACGATTATCAAACTCTTTTGCACCATATTTACGTATAAGAGAGTAGCAAAGACCATGAAAAGTTTTGATGGTTATATTTGAAAGCCAAGGATATTTTTTAACATATTCCCTTCTTTTTGAATCTTTTTCTTTGTTTGAAATTTTTTTATCAAAAATGATTTTTTTATATTCATCTTTTTTATCTGCTTTAAGAATTAATCTATCAATCATTTCATCTGCTGCGTTTCTTGTAAATGTTATCGCTAAGATATTATTAGGTGCAACATTTTTTTCTGAAATGAGATATAAAATTTTTTGTAATAGAGTTTTTGTTTTTCCAGATCCAGCACCAGCTAAAACAAGTAATCGTCTATCTTCACTAATTACAGCTTCTTTTTGCTTTAAATTTAACTCATCTAAATATGAATTCATTGACTGATCATTTTAATTTATACCAAAATTGACATAAATATTTACTATGTTTTTTGAGACAAACATCCTTCAATTGGGCATAAATTACATTTAGGTTTTGATTTACAAACTACTCTTCCAAAATGCCAAAAAGATCTATCAATTTCTAATAATGAATATGTTGATTTTTTGGATAAATTATACAGTAATTTTCTCAAATTAAGATATTCATATTTATTTGTTAAATCTGTTCCTACCTCTAAATTAAATTTGTAAGAATAACAAATTAGTCCAGTTCTTTTCAAAATTTTAGCAATTTGCATATCTACTGCAATAAAATGTTTGCTAAAGCAACTTAGGGCTAGATCTCGTACTTTATAGCTTACGTTTTTAATTTTTAAAAAAGGATCATCCAAGAAATTATTTTTGGAATTTTTTTCTGCATCTAAAAAATATTTATTCCAATCTGAATTATAATATTCTCTAAATATTTTCTTTGCATCTAACAAAATTTGTGCTGCTGAATTTTTAAATCGATATCCTCTAATTTTAGGAATTATTTGATTTAATTTATCTTCTTTAATATCATCCATACTAGATAGACCCATACCAAGAGTCTCTAAAATAGCAGGTGATACATCACCTTTTGTAAATCTCATAAGCAAGTTGCCTGCAAAAATCACAAAAATTTCAATATCAGATAAATTTCTGTTTTTTATAATATCATTAGTTTCTTTTTTTATTCTGTCTTTTATAGGTATAGTTTGATTATCAAAAGAAGATTCTATATCTTGGATTGAATCCATGATTTTTTGAAAGTTTGGGAGGTTTAGATTAGTCATTTTTCATCTTGATTATGTTTTAGTTTTTCTTTAATATAAATGCTGGATATAAAATACATTTAATACTGCATAACCTACCAGAAAGATAACACTTAAGATATAAAACGGCAATATAAG
>CAYQAE010000082.1:0-7971 GCA_964415445.1 uncultured archaeon
TCTTTTTACCTCCTCACGTAAGATATCTCCTAAAGATACTTTAACTAAATTAAAAAATAACAATATTACATCCTTATTTACAGTAGAACGTGGCCCATATGATGATAAATTGGTATCTTTTGTGTCAGAATTATTTGATGGAGTGTTAGAGCTTGAAATTTTAAAGAAAAAAAGTCAAGATACATTGCAAATAGATAAAAAAATAGGTGTACTTAGGATGAAAAATACTCAACCCGATAATCTATATCATAGTATTACTTTAGATGGAAAAGATTTGTATGTTTTATAGGTGAGATAAATGGATGCTTTAATTTTAGTAGGCGGATTTGGAACGAGAATGCGGCCTCTAACTTTTACTATTCCTAAAAATATACTACCCATAGCTAATAAGTCTTTATTAGAGAGAGTAATGGATATATTGCCTTCTGATATCGATAAAATTATTTTGAGTATGGGATATAAAACTAAATCAATAAAAGCAGAAGTTGAGACTAAAATTAGTAAAAAATATAGGAAAAAAATAGTTTATGTCCAAGAGAAAAAACCTCTAGGGACTGCTGGTGCAATTAAATTTGCACAAAAACATATCGGCGATGAAGTTTTGGTCCTAAATGGTGATATTTTAGCTGATATAGATATCAAAGAATTCATTGATTTTCACAAAAACAGTTCTAACTTTGGATCAATTGTTCTAAAGGAAGTTTCTGATCCTACTCGATATGGTGCATGTGTCCTAGATCGAAATAAGATTGTCAATTTCATAGAAAAACCCAAAGATTCAAAGCATAGATGGATTAATGCTGGAATTTATTTATTGAGAGATAAAGTTTTAGATTATATTAAAGCGGATAAATTTAGCATGATCGAGAAGGATGTATTTCCAAAATTAGCTAGGGAATCTAAATTAGGTGGATTTAGGCACAAATCTTTCTGGATTGATACCGGAACCCCCAAAGCTTATTTTGAAGCTAATAGATATTTTCAGGAGAGAGAATCATTGGATAAATTTGATATACCTATGAATGTAGGAGATAGGCAAATAAAGACTAAGACTATGAATATAGGTCCTTATGTTTCTGTTGGATATAATTGTCAACTTGAAGCTATAGATATATCTGATTCAATTTTATTAGATAATGTAGAAGTAGGGGAAGGCAGTATAATAAAGCATTCTATAATTGGACCCAATTGTGTGATAGGAGATCATGTGTTAGTTAAAAATAGTATTTTAGGTGAGGATATAAAAATTTCTGATGATTTGCATATTGAGAATTCAAAAATATGTCCGAATAAATCTATTAAATCAGATGTATTTGATAATATAATTTTGTAGGTGGAGATAAATTTGTCATTATTTGGAACTTTGGGGATTCGATCAGTATTTAATGAAACATTGACTGCAGAATTTGCACAAAGAATTGCAAATGCATATGGTATATTTAGAAATTCAGGAAAAATTGTCATAGGATATGACTCACGCACTTCAAATGTGCTTTTGAAAAATGCAGTGGTATCAGGCTTACTTTCTTGTGGGTGTGATGTTATAGATGTGGGGGCAGCGGCTTCTCCTACTATTCAATGGGCAGTTAAAAAGCTAAATTGTGCAGGTGCAATGGTAATTACTGCATCTCACAATCCAAAAAATTATAATGGTCTTAAATTTACAGATTCAGATGGTAATTGGCTAAATCGCGATCATGAAGCTCAAATTGAATCGATCTTTAGAAATAAAAAATTCAAATTAGTAGCTTGGGATGAGGTTGCAAAAGTAGAAGTGGAACCAAATTTAAATCGGATGTATATTGATGCTGTGCTTGATTATGTCACACCTTTTAGCGGCGCAAATCTTAAAGTGGTAGTTGATTGTGCAAACAGTGTTGGATCTCTCACTACCCCATATATTTTAAGAGAGATGGGTTGTCAGGTAGTTAGCATAAATTCACATCTAGATGGTCATTTTCCAGGTAGATCGCCAGAACCTACAGAGAGTAATTTGTCTGATTTAATTACCTTAACTCGCGGGGGCGGATTTGATATAGGTATTGCACACGATGGTGATGTGGATCGGCTAATTTCTATTGATGAAAATGGTAGATTTATCTTTGGAGACCAGAGTTTTGCACTAGTTGCAGACTATGTTTTAGATAAATTTTCTAATCCTAAAATAGTTATGCCAGTGAACACTTCAAACGCAGTTAGAGATATTGCAAAGAAGTATGATACTAAAATATATGAGACAAAAATAGGAGAACTTAATATTGTTGATAAAATTCGAGATATTGGTATCAGTGATACATTTGCAGGTGAGGAAAATGGCGGTCTAATTTTCCCTGATTTTGGATCATTTAGAAATGGACCGCTTGCTGCTGCGATGATTATTAAAATTATTTCAGAGCAAAAAAAATCTTATTCTCAATTAATAGATAATTTGCCTACTTATAAATTAGTAAAAGAAAATATTCATGTTGACAAAAGTAAAATATCAAAAATTATAGATCATCTAAAGGGCAAATTTTCAGATTATGAATTGAATACACTAGATGGAGTAAAAATAGTATTTAATGAAGAAAGTTGGATTATAATTCGACCATCTGGAACTGAACCTGTAATTAGGATATTTTCTGAGGCAAAGACCCATAAAAAAGCATCTGAAAATAGAGATAAAATGAAGGAAGAGATCAAAAAAGTAACTTAAAATGTGATTATATGCGAATTCTACTGAAAATTGGAGGTGCAATGCTCAAAAACACAGAAATTTTAGATAAAATCGCACAAGATATTTCAAAATTCAAAGGTAAACATCAATTTGTGATAGTTCATGGTGGGGGTCCGAATATATCAGAGCTTATGGAGAAATTTGGCAAAAGTCCTAAATTTATTGATGGACTGAGGTATACAGATGAAGAAACTATGGAGATAGTCCAGCTTGCATTAGTTGGGCTTACCAATGTTAATTTAGTTTCATTATTTAATAAAAACTGCTGTAGATCTGTAGGATTAAATGGTTTTGATGATAATTTAATTTTAGCTAAGAAAAAACAAAAAATAGATTTAGGTTATGTTGGAGAGGTTGAAAAAATTAATACTAAATTGATTGAAAATATGTTTGAAAATGATATTACTCCTATTATAGCTTCTGTTTCAACTTCTAAAGATAATTATGCGCTAAATGTTAATGCAGATGAGGCAGCATCAGCGATAGCAGCTAGATTAAAATGTGATTTATTTATACTTCTTTCAAATGTAGATGGAGTATTGAGGGATATTGAAGATAAAAGTTCAATTATTGATCAGATAAAAGTAGATCAAGCAAAGAATTTAATCAAAAATAAAGAAATTTCAGGTGGTATGATTCCAAAATTGGGTGCATGTATTGAAGCAGTAGAAGGTGGAGTAAGTAGGTCATTAATTTTGGGGGAGAATAATATTAAACTTGGAGATATTATTAAAGGTCAAAAAATAGGTACAAATATTTATAAATAAAATGTTGCAAAAGATATGCTAGTAAAACTCTCAGATTAAGTAACTGAGAAAATTGAAAAAGGTCAAAATGCAAAGCAATTATTAGAAAAAACTACAGAAGATGTTGATAGAATAATTGGAGCAGGTATTTTCTGTGAGAAGGCTGAAAAATATATAAAATTAGCAAAAAAACTTTTCAATGAAGAAAAATATGAAAAAGTCTCTTTAGCTTGTAAAAAAGCAAAAGAATTGGTAGATGAAGCATCAAGTGAAAGAACTGCATTTATGTAAATTTAGGTATATTCTGCAGGATCTGTCTCCATTATAAGTTTTCCATTGTTAAATACTCTAACTAGATTATCAGATTCTGACAAAACTATAGCCAAAGATTCAGTTTTTGTGGTCATTGCAGCAGCTGAGATATGTCTTGCACCTAATCCTTGGGGTATATCTATACTTGAGGGATCAGCTTTTAGATATCTATGTGCTGCAACTACTCTTCCATTTTTGTTAAGCACAAAAGCACCATCTAGCTGTGAAAAATTTTTAATCATAGATTTTATAATTGAATCTTTTACGTTAACTCGCCTAGATTCAAAAGGATTGAATGTAATTGCAGTGGACTTTTGCATAACATTTTTTGAATCCCCTAACACAAATATAGCACCAATTGGTTTACCTTCACTTCCTTTCTTTCCCATCTCAATTGCCAAAGACATGGTAGCTTTAATTACATCTGGTTTGATTTTTCCAGATAAAGTTAAAACATCATAAAAACCAGTTACTTTAAAATTAGATAGATCATATAAGTTCATAGTATCAATATGTTCTGAAAATTTATTTGAGATAACTAATACGTTATCTCTAGCTTCTAATAAATTTTTATTAAATGCAGTCTCCAAAGCTAGCTGAACTGTCTTTTTAAAACTTGTAAAATACATAGGTAGTTTTACTATTTTACTCTTTGACTCTAATAACTTTTTTTCTAATTTCTCTTTTGTTACAGTAAAGATTATTTTATCTATACATTCAAAACTTTGAAATTTTTCAACTATTCTTTCATTATCTGAAACTAAAAGAATTTTGTCAATATCACTAAATGAATCTTCAATTATACAAGATATATCTTTTTTTGGACTCATATAATCTATTTTTATAACCTATCACTTATAAAAGTTATGCTGTATCTAATTGTATTCCACAAATTCCACAGTATTTGGCATTGCTTAGAGATACTCGACTTTGACAATTTTTGCATTTTATTTTAGATTTTGCTTCTCTTTGGACAAATTTTGCCATCTCTTCTTCTCCTAGTATTTTATTTAGCATCTCTTGTGAATTGCAAGATTTTAAGATAAATTCTAGTCTTTTTCTGATAATATCTAGGATACTATCAATTTTAGATGTCTTTGGAAATTTAATATTTAGAACTTCATCTAAGAAATTATCAATATCTGCAGAATATGCTCTTTTTACCATACCTTCTATGTATTTTAATTCTTCTTCTAAAATAAATAAAGACTTTGAAGAATGCGATACAGATTCAATTAACTTGCAAGCTCTTGTGTATTTTTCAAAATAATTTTTATGTTTTTTAATCTCAGGATATAAAGCTAGATTGTATATAGCTGCTGCCATAAAAATAATACCTAATCCAGAAAATAAAAAATTGATATATCCTAAAACTAAAGCTATATATCCAAATATAAAAAAGCTTGGAGTCTTTAAGAATTCTAGCTTTGATTTTTTATCTGAACCTTTCTTTAGATATTCTCTCTGTAGAAGCCTTACTAAGTTTTTTTCACTAGGTATACCTACATAAATTAATTCTCCATTTGCAATAATTGAAGGTAGTAGTTTAATTTTTGAAGCGTCTTGGGGATGTTTATCAATATTGAAAATATTTAACACAGTGTATGGAAAATGATCAGTTATTACTTTAATTAATAGCTCTTTTGTCATAGAACAATGAAAACATCTCTTTCCATCTTTATCCTTACATCTATCTTTTAGATATTCATTTTGTGAATATAAAATTAGATTTATTCTCTTTAGATGAATTAGACTTTTTATTTTTAATTCTAAAAAATATAAAATTCTTCTGCCTATATTAAGGCTAAAAAAAACACCTATTATTGCTGCAATTACAATAAAGTACCATATATCTGTAATAGCTAGTAATTTGGATATCATATCTGACAAAAGATACACTCCTTATATTTTATAATTTATTTTGTAAAAAACTTTATGATTATAATTATTTGTAAATCTCATCTAAATTTTAAATTGATCTAAGACTTTTTTTTGGTCAAAATATTCTTTTTTAATGGGATTATTCTATTCAAATTTGTAATAAAAAATTGCTCTGTTTTTCTAATTTAGACTTTAGAATCTCTATTTTTTGCTATCAAGATAAGTTTAGACCCTTTATAATTTGTTTTTTGATTTTTCAAAACAAATGCAACATTATCTATATTTGAATAAAGTATATACTTCAATTAATTTTTTTAGGAGAGCAGGTATAATTCCTTTGATTACATTATTTTTAATTATTATTAGTCCATCTTTATTTCCTAAGCTTATGATAAGGGGTCTTTTTTTGTTTTTGTATATATATAGAGGTTTATTTTCTGCATGATTGACTATATTCTTTGCAATTAGTTTTGCTTGTATTTCTGAATTTTGGGCTGTTTTTTCTTCTATTACACTGTTTATATCTCCTCCAACAAATATATTAGGATATCCTACAAGCTGTAAGTATTTGTTTACTTCTAAAGCGTTTTTTTCTGTAAAAATTGAAGGATTAAAATTTTTCATAAAATTTGGATTGGATTTTATTCCAGCACACCAAATTGCAAAATCAGATTTAATTTTTTTGTTTTTATCTGTTATAAATACACCATTTTTGTTATCTACTACTTTTTGGCCATATATAATTTTAGTTTTGTATTTTGCAAAGAATTTATGTGCGTATTTAGATGCTTTTTTTGGATTTCTCTCAATTAATCTGTTTGGAGGATGAACAATAGTTATACGTTTATTTGGATATTTTTTGACAATTTCTGAGCCAATTTCTGTTCCAATTAATCCTCCACCTACAATTAGTATATTTTTAGATAATTTTAATTTTTGGCCTATTCTTTGAGCATTTTTGATTGAATCTAGGGTGTAGACGTTTTTTTTATTTTTGAGAAATATAGGATAGTCTATCCCTGTAGATATTACTAAATAGTCAAAATTAATTTTCTTTTTTTCAGTTCTTACATATTTTGGCCTAATTTCAGATATCTTTTCATCTATAATTTCTGCATTGTTCAAAAAAGGATTGTAGGGAATTAAGATTTTATTTTTGTATTTTAAATTAACTGCTACTTTATGAAAGCTGGGTTTATATTCAAAATAAGTTTTTTTATCTATTAGAGTTATTTCAATGTTTTTGTATTTTTTTAATGATTTTAGAACTTCTAATCCACAAAAACCTCCACCTAAAATAACTAATTTCATTGTTAATATATATGGGATATGTTTTTAATAAACAATTGATTCTCTTTATTTACATCTATCTGATGTGCATGTTTTTTTCTTAACATTTGGTGGGATAATATAAGCTGAGATTATTGTTGCAAAACCAATAATTTGAACTATTGTGTCATTTGTAAATATTATCAATAAAAATCCTAAAGACAATAATCCAATTCCTAGGGCAGAGCACATTGGGCATCCTATTTTCATTTTAGTTCCCTCTAAATAAAAAATAAAGATGGTTATAGGTTTTTATTTAACCATTCTGACACAGCAGGTTCAGGCAGTGCGCCTACAAATTCATCTATAACCTTTCCACCTTTGAATAACTTAACTGCAGGTATACTTCTTATTGAATACTGTGCACTTACTTTTGGCGCATTATCCACGTTTACTTTAGCTAATATGAATTTTTCTTGATTTTTTTCTGTTAAATTCTCTAGTACTGGACCTAACATGTTACAAGGCATACACCAAGATGCCCAAAAATCTACAACCACTGGTTTATCTTCTGATTTTTTTATTACTTCCTCTTCAAAATTTTTATCATCTACATCAATTTTCATTTTAATCATCAATATATCATAATATCATAATATTTAAATGTTTTTGTTTATTATATTTTTTTCTATGAAATATAATGCAGAAAAAATTAATTTGCAGTCTAAACTCTTTAGAGCTTTATCTGATCCAACAAGACTAAAAATAGTTTATCATTTAATTGATGAGTGTAGTAATGTCTCTTGTCTTATTAATAAAATTAATATAAAACAATCTACTTTGTCTCAACATCTAAAGCATTTAAAAGATTGTGGCATAGTTTGTGTAAAAAAACAAGGACGACAAGTTTTTTATTCGATTTGTGATAAAAAAATAGTTAATATTTTGAAAGATATGGATTCTATTGTAAAAATAATTTATAAAAAGATTATCTCTTGTATTAATACTTAGGTGATTTTTTTGGGTTTAGTTGATAAATATAAAGAA
>CAYQAE010000083.1:0-7634 GCA_964415445.1 uncultured archaeon
AATTCACACTCCAAAATTCTGATAATTTTTCTCAGACTAAACTCTTTTAATATTTTAATGGATAAAGTGGAGATAATATTAAAATGAATTTAAAAAAACAAGCCGCACTTAAAGCCCTAGATTATGTTAAAGACGGACAAATTTTAGGATTAGGGACTGGTTCTACTGTTGCTTATTTTATTGAAGGATTAGGAAAAAAAATAGAAGATGAAAGCATAAGAATTATTGGTGTTGCAACTTCATATCAATCTCAAAATCTTGCAAAAAAGTATAATATTCCTCTAAAAAATTTAGAAGATGTTCCCTACATAGATTTAGATGTAGATGGTGCAGATGAAGTAGATAGTGAGCTGAATGTAATAAAAGGTGGAGGTGCAGCCCTACTTAAAGAAAAAATTGTAGCTTCAGCATCAAAAGAAGTAATAATAATTGTTGACGGGACTAAAATGTCTAATAAATTGGGAGAGAAATTTGCACTACCTATAGAAGTTATACCCTTTGCATACAAATTAATTATGGAAAAAATAAAAACTTTAGGTGCTAAAGTTAAATTAAGAGAAGCAGAAAAAAAAGATGGACCTATTGTTACAGATAATGGTAATTTTATACTAGATGCTAAATTTGAATCGATAAGAGACCCTAAAAATTTAGAAAAAGAGCTAAATTTAGTCCCTGGTATTTTAGAGTGTGGAATTTTTTATAATCTTGTAGATAAAGTAATTGTAGCAAAAAAAGAGGGTACTGAAGTTTTAGAGAAATAGATATATAATATAAATAATCTTACTATTATTTTTAAAAGAATTCATTTTTTAGAATCAAATTGATCAAAATGGCACAAACACTAGTTGAGAAGATTCTATCAAATAAATCACAAAAAGAAGTTTATGCAAATGATCTAACTATAGCAAACATAGATTTTTGTATGGCACAAGATGGTACAGCTCCGCTTGCCATTCGTGCATTTAGAGAAATGGAAGCAAAAAAAGTTTGGGATCCTAAAAAAATTGCCCTAGTTTTAGATCATAGTGCACCAAGCCCAAATGAAGGTGTTTCAAAACTTCATAAATATATAAGGGAATTTGCACATGAACAAAATATCAAATACTTGTATGATGTGGGTTGTGGTGTATGTCATCAACTCTTGCCTCAAGAAGGTCATGTTATGCCATCTGATTTAGTAGTAGGTGCTGATTCACATACCTGCACTTATGGTGCTTTGGGTGCTTTTTCAACTGGAGTTGGGTCAACTGATATGGCAGCAGTATTTAAGACAGGTAAATTATGGTTTAGAGTACCTGAAACTATTAAATTCGAAATAGATGGAAAACTACCTAATAGAGTTTATTCTAAAGATTTAATTCTATCAATTATAAAAAAACTCACAGCAGATGGTGCAACATACAAAGCAGTGGAATTTGTGGGCGAGACCATAGACAATCTATCTGTTCCAGCTAGGATGACTATGTCAAATATGGCTATTGAGATGGGAGCAAAAGCAGGGGTTATGCCTGCAGATGAGAAAGTAAAAAAATATCTAAATAAAAAAGAAATAAATATTGTAAAAAGCGATCCTGATGCTAATTTTGAAAAAACAATCTCAATAGATGCTTCTAATTTATCTCCACAAGTTGCATGCCCACATACAGTAGATAATGGAAAAGATATAGGCAAAGTAGAAGGTGCACATATTGACCAAGCATTTGTAGGAACTTGTACTAACGGAAGATTAGAAGATCTAAAGATTGCAGCAGAAATAATTAGAGGTAAAAAAGTTCATAAAGATGTAAGAATGATAGTAGTTCCTGCATCACAAAAAATATGGACACAAGCCTTAAAAAAAGGATTAATTGAAACTTTCATGAAAGCAGGAGCAGTGGTATGTAATGCAGGATGTGGACCTTGTGTTTCAACTCATCAAGGAGTTTTAGGATCAGATGAAGTATGTATCTCTACCGCAAATAGAAATTTTAAAGGAAGGATGGGCTCATCTGAAAGTAAAATTTATCTAGGATCACCTGCAACAGTTACAGCTTCAGCCATAAAAGGTGAAATTACAGATCCGCGTTCGGTGTAGTATTTGATACATAAATGTAAATATCATCCAAAAATAAAAACTGAATTTAGATGTTCTAAATGCAAAGATTATGTATGCAATGATTGTCTAGAGTATAAATATGATCGAATTTACTGCAAAAAGTGTCTTTTGCATGCAAAAAAAATAGGAATAAAACTTGTAATTTTAGGTAGTCTAATTTCAAGTTTAATTGTAATATTATTCTTTTTTGTTTTATTCTAAATTTGTGCTTCTACAATTGTGCTTGTGTTTGTAACTCCATCAATGTTGTGAATCTTATCTAAAACAGTTTGAGCTGCCACATTTAGATTATCTGAATTTACAATACAGAGCACATCCCACTCACCAAATACTGCATGTGCTCGCTCTATGCCTTCAATTTGTTTTAGTTTTGAAAAAACATCTTTGGTTTTTCCAGCTGACGATTTAACAAAGGTAAATGTATATACCATTTTTATCAACACCACAAAAAGAAATAGATACATAAAAATAAAATTATTATGTTAAAATTTTGTGCTCTTGTTTATTCTTTATTGCTGTCTTTAGTTCTCTTGCAATTCTGCGTCCTGTGCTCATCTCTTCATTATACTTAATTGCAGTATAGGGAGAAGAGGGTATAAACGGATTACTGCCTGCAACAATTCTTGAAGATATTTCAAAAGTGTAAAATTCTAATTTATCAGTACAAACTGTCTCAAGACAAAACGGGCCTACCATATCTTGATTAACTAATTTTTTAGCAGTATTAACTAATTTATCACCCATCTCAAATACTTCATCTAAAAGTGATTCTCTAATTACTACAGGAATATTTCCAACAATCACAAATGAAGGATCCACATCTATAGCTTTTGGAACTCGAGCTAGATTATCTACATTCGTTTCATATCTTTTGTCAATGCTCAAAAGTTCAACTTCATTGTTAATAGGTGAATAAAAATACTGAAAATAGATATTTGCACCAATAATATATTCTTGGATTTCAGTTGAGGTCATATCTTCTTTTGTGATCTTTCCTTTTTTTAATAGATCCTCTAAATGCTGGTTATATTCTTCAGTAGATCTACATAAAAAATATCCGCGCCCACCACGTGCTCCTGGAAATTTAACCATAACAATATCTTTGATTTTTTCTGGTTTGAGTTGTCTGGGAACTCTCAATTTAGATTCTTTAAGCCATTTTCTTTGTAATTCTCTTTGTGATTCCCATTTCAGAAGTGTTCTATTACCTAAAAGCGGGACGTTAAATTTAGGCAGATTTTCAGCGCCAGCATAAGCTACTAATGAACCATGAGGAATTAAAATAGCATTTAACTTGTGTAGCTTATCAACTACATCTTGGTTTAGTACTTCTTTGAAAGAATTAACATAAATTATCTCATCTGCAACATTAAAAAATTTATAAGCTCTATCTCTTCCTTTTTTGCAAATTAAAACTGTTTTGAATCCTTCACGTCTTGCTCCATCTAAAATATTTAAAGCACTATGACTGCCTAAGGTTGCAATACTTACATTATCTTTATTATACTTAGAATAGGTTTCCATTATTTTTTCATTATCCATAAAGATAATAAGATTCTGAGAATTTTAAAAAGTTTCGAATAAAAAATATACAAAATTGCTAATTTTAAACTAAATTAATCTCCAAAAACTTCATTTTGCAGCGTTCCAATTGATTCTATCTTAATTTGAACTGTATCACCTACATTTATTGGACCTACACCAGCAGGAGTACCTGTAGTAATTACATCTCCAGGGTATAAAGTCATAATTTCTGAGATAAATGAAACAAGATATTCTACCCTAAATATAAAATTATTCGTATTTGAAGACTGTCTCTTCTTTCCATTTAGGAAAGATTCGATTTTTAGATTATTTGGATTAATATTATCTACTATATATGGGCCAATTGGACTAAATGTATCAAATGATTTAGCTCTACTCCATTGAATGTCTTTATTTTGCAAATCACGTGCTGTGACATCATTAAAACAAGTATATCCTAAAATGTTTTCTCCAACTTCATCTTCTGAAATTGATTTAATTTTATTCTTAATAATAATTGCAAGTTCTGCTTCATAGTCCAATCTATTTGACATCTTAGGATAAATTATGTGATCTAAATGTCCAATCACGCTTGAACTTGGCTTTAGAAAAATTATAGGATCATCAGGTATATCCATGTCTAACTCTTTTGCATGATCTGTATAATTTAAACCTACAGATACTATTTTTGTAGGATTAGAAGGTGGTAAAATTTTCACTTTTTTTAAGTCTATTTCTTTATTTTTTGATTTAAAGTCTCCAAAAATATCTCCATCAATTTCTCTTACCTTCTTTCCATCTAATTTACCATAATAAATTTTATTTTCATATAAATACCTTAAATATTTCATAAAATCAACTAGAAAGTTTAAGTAAATTATAATGATTTAAAATCTCAATTGCATAATAAGTAGTTTCAATATCTTCAAAATCTCCATCTGAATCTTGATAGGAATAAATTCTCTCTGAAAAATCTATTGCATCCTCCCATCTATACCCTAACTTATAAGAGACATAAATTCTATCTAAATGGTCAATATCCGGATCCTCATAAGTAACATATTTTAAGATATAATCTTTGTAAGTATTATTTATACCATCTGAATCAAAATCACCAACTGAAGCAGGATCTTCATCTTCGAAAAAATCAGAATCACCATCTTTGAAATTGATCTTATCTTCGTCAATTTCACCATCTGAATCATCATCAAAGTTTTCTGAAGAGTAGGTAGAATTAAAAAAAGACATATTGTCTATCGTCTCAAAAAAATCTATCAATACCAAAATTTCAGCCATATAGCTTGAGAAAAAATAATAGCGATTTATTGGAGTAAAATTAGAAATAATGAAATTTAGAGGATCCAAATAACTTCTATTTAAGATATATAATGAATATGCAGCTTGTGCACTTGAGAAAACAGAACTATTAGATTCATAAGAATAACCATATCCAACTTCATTTTTACTTTTATTTAGACTAATATACAAATATGTAGAGAGATTATATGAAGAATTAATATTTAAGTTAGTACAATTATAATCTAAGACATATAAACTATCTATTAATTCTAAAATCTTTAGAGCATCATAAATATTATCAATTGATAAATTCTCACTTTTTAATTTAGATAAGGCATTAGAGATAAGAAAATCTCCTAAAGTAGTATCTTGCACAAAATCATTATTCCAATCGATATATCCACTATCTTCGTCAATTAATTCGTTTCCCCATGCATCTACATCTCCATCATTATTTTTTCCATCAAAATAGTCTTCATCAATTTCTCCGTCTGCATCATCATCTATCCCCAAATACATGCTATTGTTTTCATCAAAAAGATGAGATGAATTTAGCAGATAAAGTAATTTTATAGCATAAATTGTATCATATGAAAAACCACCATCGTTTTCTTGCTCAGATAAAATAAAATCAATGGTATCAGATTTAGAAATTGACTTTTCTTCGCTTTCATAAATTGATACATACCAAAATATAGTTGCAAATATCAAAACCAAGTGAATAGCAAGAAGAATTATGCTTAATTTTTTATTTGACATTGATATTTCACATCTACACAATATTTATATTACCACTGATTTTTTATCCTAGAATATGGGACAAACGATAGTTGAAAAAATTTTAGCCAATCATGCTAATAAAAAGAGCGTGGAACCAGGCGAGATAGTTAATGCAAAGATAGATGTAGGTATGGTTCATGAAATTACAGGTCCGCTTGCTGTTGATGTTTTTTCAAAAATAAAAACAGATAAAGTTTGGAATCCTGAAAAAATAGTTATATTATTTGATCACCAAGTTCCAGCAGATACAGAAGATTCAGCTAAACTTATGACAAAAATGAGAAAATTTGTCAAAGATCAAGGCATTAAAAATTTCTATGATGTTAAAGCCGGAGTTTGTCACCAAGTTTTGCCTGAAAAAGGATATGTAAGACCTGGCGAGATTGTGGTAGGTGCTGATTCACATACCTGCACATATGGTGCTTTTGGTGCTCTAGGTACAGGGATAGGTTCAACTGAGATGGCAGCAGTATTTGCAAAAGGGGAACTTTGGTTTAAAGTACCTGAAACCATTAGATTTCATGTTCACGGAAATAGATCCAAAAATATTACTAGTAAAGATATTATACTCAAAATAATTGGTAAAGTGGGTACAGATGGTGCAGTTTATATGGCAACTGAATTTTTTGGAGATGTAATCTCTAAAATGTCAATATCAGAGCGTATGACAATGTGTAATATGTCAATTGAGATGGGTGGAAAAGTAGGTATAGTTGAACCTGACAAAAAAACTATAGATTATCTAAAATCCAGAACTGATAAAAAATATGAAGTTATCAAAAATGACAAAGATGCTAAATTTTATGATACAATTGATATTGATGTAGGAGATTTAACACCTCAAGTTGCGTGTCCACATGCGGTGGATAATGTAAAAGGAGTAGAAGAAGTTGAAGGGACTCATATAGATCAAGCTGTAATTGGAACTTGTACTAATGGAAGATTAGAAGATCTTGAGATGGCAGCTGAAATATTGGATGGAAAAGAAGTTCATACAGATGTTAGATTAATTGTAGCACCGGCATCATTTGAAGTATATCTCTCTGCAATAAAAAGTGGAGCAATTGAAAAACTTGCAAAAGCTGGAGCAATAATAACAAATCCAGGATGTGCTTGTTGTTTAGGTGGCCATCAAGGAGTATTGGCCCCAAAAGAAGTAGCCATATCAACTAGTAATAGAAATTTTAAAGGTAGAATGGGATCTATTGAATCTTTTGTCTATCTTGCATCACCTAAAACTGTAGCAGCCTCAGCTATAAAAGGTGAAATTTCAGACCCACGCAAAATATAAGAAATCTAGAGATTAATTACTTTTTTCAAGTAGGTCTTAGAGATGTTAGATTCAAATTTAATTTTTATAATAATAATTACAGGGTTAATAATTTTTTTATTTATATTTATTAAAAAAAGAAAAACATATGAAGTAGATCTATCAAATATAACAGACGATATGCCGCTTGATGCACTTAGTATGATAGATGAGATATCAAAACAAAAAAAGAATATAGATTATAGTGAACCCAGAAAAATAATTACCAAAGATGGGAAAAAAATAGACTTAAATGAGATCGATATTAATCTCAAAAGACTATACAGCTTACGAGAAAAACTTATTCAAAAACGAGATAGCGGTCAAATTTCTGATTTAACTTATAAAAATTTACTAAAGCGATATAAAGACAAAATTATGGCATATGAAAAAATTAAACAAAATTTAGAAAATTATACTTAGTGTAAAATATTATGAAAATTGATTTGCATATTCATTCTAAAAATTCAGATGGCTTATTTTCAGTTGATGAGATATACAAAGAAGCAAAAAAAAGAAAAATTGATTTAATTTCTATCACAGACCATGATACAATCTCTGGGCAGAGAAAAGCAATAGAGTTATCAAAAAAATATAATATTAGATATATTACTGGAGTTGAACTCA
>CAYQAE010000084.1:0-7444 GCA_964415445.1 uncultured archaeon
AATCATTCCAATCTACTCCCCAATTAGTATTGTAATCTGTATAGTCATTAGTATCTCCAAAGATTATTTTTTCTGTGCCTTCTACATTATATTTTGCCCAATCGAGTAAACTCCCTGTACCACTATTTGTAAAATCTACATCGATTATATTGCCCGGATCTTCTCTATACCATCCATATTTTTGTTTATTTACAGTTATTAATGGGATTGTAAGTGCAGTTGCAAAATTTCTAATTTCAGATGAATACATTGTGCCTGCTGAAGTATTTCCAAATAATTGGATAATGTGCCATCCATCTTCAAACTTGGCAAATGTATTACCTCCTAAAATTGATACATTACTCTGACCATCAAATGAATAACCTATCCAAATAGGATCAAATGATTTTTCGTAATTTAAGAAGATACCTTCATTTTCATTGTCTCCAACAGTATACTCCCCGTCCCAAGAATATCCTACTGCGTCTACATATGTGTGGTCAGATCCTAAACCATACCAAAATCTTAATTCTCCCATATTATCAGGATATTCTCCACGACCAGCGTATGTAAAGGGATAACCGGCCCCATTATCTGCAGATTGTCCATTAATCCATAGATGCCACATGCGTTCAGTTTCACAATCCCAACTAATTTTTACATGATACCATTCATTTATATTCCAAGCAATACCTGTGCTAGGATAGAAATTATCGTCTTTATGGACTATTTCTCCACTTTCCCAAAAACTTAACACTATGCTTGCTGAAGAAGTAGATTCTTTATCTATATCTCTGATACCAATATATTGGCGGCTTGCAAGAGAGTATCTTACCCAAAATTCAACTGTACCGTTTTTTCTTGATTCCGAAAAAGTTTGGTACATATGACCTCCAGCACTCACTTTATGCATATGCAAAACATTATTATGTCCATCTATATCAGATTCAACGTTAAAAGTGCTTCCCCCACTACCTGTAACATAATTCCAATTGGTAGGCAAAATACCATCATCAAATCCATATGTTCCGAGATAATACCCATTCATACCTTCTTTATAAATTGTACTCTCAGGACTAGTTATTTCAAATGGAACTACAGAAAAATGAATTAATTCAGATGAAGCACTATTTCCTATTGAATCATTACTAAATACTTGAATAGTATGTTCTCCTACAGTAGGGATCTTTATTGTGGTATTTCCAAAAATTGTCTGATTTTCTCCCCCATCTACTGAATATCCTATCCAGTCACTGATTGAAGTCTCAAAACTCAATAATAATCCTTTATTTTGATTATCACCTATATTATACTCTGGATCCCATGACTCACCAAATGCATCAATCCACACATATCCTCCATCTCTTTCACCAAATCTTACCTCATTCCAGCTACTTAAGCTACCTCCTTTGAATCCAAAATCATAATTTCCATATTCATCTTGCATATGTTCATTATCGATCCATAATTGCCACTTATTTGTCGAACAACTGATATCTACTTTATAATGATACCAAACATCAGCTGCATATGTTGTTATATATGTAAAAGAGGATCCTCCATCAGTGGAATATTCTATACTTCCGCTTCCAGACCAAAGTAAATAAATTTCAGCACTTTCAACATAGAAATAATGATGCTTATTTACTTCATTTAATCGTACCCAAAATTCAATACTTGCATCTGTTTGTTCTTCCATATAATGTCTTGCCATTACCATACCTGTTCCATCATGGTGGAACTGAAGTATTTTATTATGTCCTCCAAGACTATCGACAACTTTTGTCATATTAGTGTATGATTCATATCCTATAAAATCAATTTCAGATGCACCTGTGTCACCTGATTTTTCATTTTCAAATCCATATGTTGCAGGATAATATCCGTCCATGCCTACATAATTAGTTGCATTTTTAGGGTTCATTAGTGTTATTTCATTAGTTAAACACATATTCATTAATAATAAATTAGTAATAAATGCAATAGCTATTTTAAGACTAATTTGGTTACTTTTTTCTGAAATAAACACCATTGTACCACTCCACAATATAATTAAATATAGATCTCTATTACTATATTATTTTTAATATATATAAACTTTATGTTTTTAAATATATTAATTGAAAAATTTTTTATTCTTAAATTATAAAATCCATTCAATAAATATTTTTTATTTATTAAATATGAAAATTTAGCTCTTTTAGAATAATAAAAGTTCCTGCTTATTTAAATAAAAATATATCAAAATTTATGGGAAATATCACCAATTACTTCTCTTACATTCATCGAAATTCCTTCAATTTCTATTCCACCCTTACCCTTTACTCCATCTCCCACAAGATACATATTCTTGAAGTCTGTTTTTGGCCTAATGTATTGGCCTTGATAAGCTCGATTTACAGGCCATCCATCTTTATATGATTGAATCAAAAGCAGATCATAATTTGTCTTTCCAAATATATTTTGAATGTCATTTTTTCCATCTAAAATGTCTCTATCAATATTTTTATGATGTGAAGCTTGATGGGTAATTATAAGATGACGCCCTTTAGGTGCTAAGGTCGGGTCTGCATTTGTTACTTCTACAAAGCCAGATATTATATTAGTATCACATGTAATATATACAGTGCTTCGATCAAGAATTTGGTTCTTAAATCCTAAGTTAAATTTTAAGCCAGATGTAGGTATATTTCTCTCAAAAGATATATCTTTATCTTCTTTTATAATCATTTTATCAAAGGTCTCTTTTGGCCCGATATCACTTATTAAAAGATCAGTTTTTTTCTCTCCATCTTTTGTTTTTATAGATTCAATTTTGCTATCTTTACTTTTTATTTTTGATACAGAATTATTTAGATGAACTTCCCCTCCTTCTGATTTTATAATTGAAATGAGATCATTAACTACTGACTGACACCCTCCTTTTATTAATCCCGGGCCACCATATTTTTTGATAGCTTTCATAATTGATACAAATTCAGAAGCTAAAATAGATTTTGTATCTTGATTCACTGACCAATCTAAAAAATGATCTGTCATCTTTGTTATGAATTTAGCTTTAAGTTGTCTGTCAAGCCATGAATATGTACTTATATTGCCTTTAGGTTCTTTTAGAAAGCCCAAAGATGTGAAGAATTTCAAAAATCTTAATTTTCCATATAATGAAAATTTACTAAACAAATTGAAAAAATCATTTGAATGTTTAATTTCTATCTCTTCATTATCTATCCAAAAGACACAGCTAGGATTAAAATCTAAAATTTCAACCTCTGAATCAATCCCTCTAAGTAAACTACTAAATGGTCCATTATTACCATGTGGTGCAGTATGTATGGCACCAGTTGAGAGTTGATATCCTCCAATATCTATGTTTCTAAATCTTCCCCCATAAACAGATTGCTTTTCATAGATCTCTACTTCATAACCTCTCTTGGTAAGATGCGCTCCACAAAGAAGTCCACCTAAACCTGCACCAATAATTGTAACTTTTGTCATCTGATAACACTCAAGTTTATATTTTATTTAAAGCCTTAAAAATCCAATTAATATTTTTCTAAATAAGGTGTATGTTTTGAATCAAAATGATAGAGAAACAGTCGTCTGTCAATTTTGTGGAAGAAAAAAGGAACTTAACCAAAGTTGTCCTTTTTGTGGAAAGTCTGATATTGAGACAAAGACATATCAAAAACCTACTCCTTACAGTCTACCTCAATATCCTCCAAGCTCACCATATAATAATTTTGCACCTCCAAAAAGAAAATCATTTCTCAACAAGCAAGTTGAAGCCCTAGGTAATTTAATGGGAAATATCTGGACCTATATTTTTATTTTGTTTTATTTTGGGATTTTAATTTTTGTCAGTTTAGATGAAAATTTATTTGTAACGCTTGTTAGTTGGTATTCTCTAATGAGCTATGCTGCTATCTTTTTTTTACTTGCCGGGGCAATACCAATTCTCTTTACTGCATGGATTATGCAAAACAAACAATATAGTCTTCCAAAAATAGATAATGGTTTAGTGCAGGGGCTTTTTGGGTTTGTTTGTGTATTTATCCCTCTTTTAAATACTTATGTTTATCATTTATATGATGATCAATTTATCTCTTTGGAAGTAAATATGTTTTGTGGGATATTTATATCACTTTTTTTAATATTGACACTTCTTTCACTATATATATTCTCAAAAAGAGCTCATTTTGAATTAAGATCAAATATTATCATCGCTTTGATCTTTTTTTGTACAATTATGTTACTTATACCTACCATTTTAGATACATATTCACTTAGCTTTAATATTTTGGGATATGAAATTTCTCAAAAATCGATGGTTATGATCTCTTTTTTTATTTTACTTCTACCCACACTAGCTTATAGTTATTTGTATGGACACAAACATGTTGGCACAATTATTCTATCTAGTGCTCTATTTTTAGGTAGTATTTTTATTTATAATTTATATTGGCTTGATATAGGCGATTATGATACAATTTATCAGATTTTATTTCGTCTTCTAGTTTTTGGGATAGTTGATGTGGTTATTCTTTATTTGATAAATATATCAACAGATCATGGAAGAAAAGAAGTAGGTATAGCTGCAGATAGTAGTCAATTAAGTAATTATATTCTACTTGGTATAGCTACCCCATTTTATGTATATTTTATAGCATTGATAGCATTTTCTGTAGCAGGAGCTAGTTTAGCTAATATCACCTTAGAAGAATTTGTAGTAGTTTTTACGATTTCATTTATCTTGGCTGCTTTTTTTGAAGAGTTTAGCTTTAGAGGTTTTATCCAAACGAGGTTAGAAAATGGATTAGGAACATGGCCAGGTCTGATCTTAGCTTCAATTATTTTTGGATTAGCTCATCTTCCTACTCAAATTGTAAGTAGTGGTAGTGCATTTGTAGGTTTTGGACTTACTTTTTCTCAAACTTTAGGTGGGCTAATGTTAGGATACCTCTACAAAAGGACTAGAAGTTTAATTCCATGTGTTATAAGTCATGGAATGTGGAATTTTGCCTTATTTATTACTGTAGTTGCTATATAAAAAAAATAGGGAGAGTTTAGCTATACATTGCTTGTGCTTCTTTATCTCGTTTGACATCTGGTGATATATGTAGTTTTGTTAATGCTTTGAAAAAGTCATCTTGAGTTACATGTTCTCTATTGTCTCTGATTGCATTCATACCAGCTTCTGTGCAAATTTCTTTAATATCTGCACCGGTAGCATCTTCGGTAGTCTTTGCGATGACATCCAAATCAACTTCTTTTAAGTTCATCTTGTTTGTATGAATCTTTATGATTTGGCTTCTAGCCTCTAGATTTGGTGCTCCAACTTCAATATGCCTATCAAACCTACCTGGCCTAGTAATTGCTGGATCTAACATGTCTGATCTGTTTGTTGCAGCTATTATCTTTACATCTCCTCTTGGATCAAATCCGTCTAATTCAGATAATAATTGCATTAATGTCCTTTGAACTTCACGATCTCCGGAAGTTGAAGAACTTGTTCTTTTTGCTGCAACAGCATCAAGTTCATCTATGAATATTATTGCAGGAGATTTCTCTCTAGCTAGGTCAAATACTTCACGTACTAACCTTGCACCCTCACCTATATATTTTCTTACTAATTCTGAAGCAATTACTTTAACAAAGGTTGCATTGCTCTGGTGTGCAACTGCTTTTGCAAGTAAAGTTTTACCTGTGCCAGGCGGTCCATAAAGCAAAACTCCTTTTGGAGGGTCAATTCCTACTTTTTTAAACAATTCAGGTTTCTTAAGTGGAAGTTCAACAACTTCTTTTAATGCCTCAATTTGCTCTTCTAATCCACCTATATCTTCATAAGTTACTACCGGTTTTTCTTCAATTTCCATCGCACTTACAGATGGATCTTTTGAAGGCGGCAAAACTTCTAATATGGCAAATGTTCTTTGATTCATAGCAACACGTGTGCCAGCTTTTAAGTTATCAGGATCAATTAGTTTTGAAATGCTTACTACAAAATAAGGGCCTGAGCTAGTTCTTACAACTGCCCTATCATCAGATAAAATTTCAACAAGTGTCCCTACAGCTAGTGGAAGACATCTTATTCTTTTTTAAGTGATCTTGTTTCTCTTTCATACTTGAGACGTTCACTTTCTATGCTTCTTTTTTCCATCTCCAAGTATCTAACTCTCTGCTCTAAATGACGAACATACAATTTTACAGGATCCTCTTTTTTAGGATTTTGTGTATTTTCTTCAGAACTCATATTAACTCTCCCTATGTATATATATACCGATCATTATATATAAATATTCCCATTTATAAAAAAGTTTAATTTTGCAGGTTAGGTGAATAAAAATGAATTGTGAAATATGTGGTTGTGAAATAAAAGGAGATGAAAACACTGTTTCTTTGGAAAAAACTTCAATGTTAGTTTGTAGTAAGTGTGCTAAATTTGGTCATATGCCACCTAAACAAAATAGTATTTCTAACCCAAATAATTCTCCTTTAGATGATGAAGAAGAGATTGAATTTGTAGAGGATTTTCATAAATTAATCCAAAAAGCTAGAAACAAGAAAAAAATGAAACTTAAAAAATTTGCAGATAGTATAAATGAGCGTGAATCTGTAATCTCAAGGGTGGAGCAAGGAAAATTGATACCTACAGTTAAACTTGCAAAAAAATTAGAGAGGGCTTTAGATATTCAGATATTAGTCTAAAAATTTCTAAATCTCATATTCAATTAAAACTTTACTTTAAATCTCTAAAAATTAGACTATATTTATTTTTTTAACTTTTAATTTACTTTAAATAAATTTTGGTTGTTAAATATACTATAATAGGTTATTAGATAACCTTCATAACTACTAGTTTTTTTTTAAGATGATTTTGTTATCTTGTTCTGTCATCTAAAAGGTATGTATACTAACATAGGTGATAATCCAAATGACAGACAAAAAATATAAAGTCCTTTTTTTAGGTGGGGATGATAACGAAAGGGCTAAATTGCTGGAATCTTTTATTGGAGATAAATTTAAGTCTGATTTTGAAGAAAAAGCAGGAGTAGATTTTCTGACAAAAAGAATACAAATTAATTCATCTGAAGAAAAAAAAGATGTCGAATTAATTATTTGGAATTGCAGCAGTGAAAAAAGATTTCAAGAATTGATATCTTCTTGTTATTTGTGTGGGGCTGAAGGAGCTATAATTGTTATAGATTTAACAGACAAAGATGCTCTAAAGAAAGCAGAATATTATTTTAATCTCTGCATGAAAAATAACAAAAAAATGCCATTAGTTTTGTTAGCTGATAAAATTGATTCAAAAGAGAAAGAGATCGAAGAAGACCAAATCTCAGATTTTGCTGAAAAACACAAAAAATTTATAAAATGGCGTAAATCCTCAGCAATAGCAAAAGAAAAACTAGAAGAATCATTTGAAGAATTAACAAAAGAAATTCTAAAGATCCCAAAATAATTT
>CAYQAE010000085.1:0-2683 GCA_964415445.1 uncultured archaeon
TTACTCAACATAACACACCCAATATTTAAACGCTGAGGGGGAGATTTGAACTCCCGTTAACCGGTCTGCAGCCGGTTGCACCGCCGGGCTATGCGACCTCAGCAGATATTTTAATTTATCCTAAATATATCACTTAAATAATTTAGGTTAATATTTTTTAGGATATGATCCTAAAACTTTGACAAAAGCCACTATTTTTTTGATCTCATCTAATGCTCTAGATACATCATCATCTAATCTGTGACCTTCAAATTCTAAAAAAAAGATATAATCACCTAATTCTTTCTTAGTGGGCCTTGATTCAATTTTTGTTAGATTAATGTTTTTTTGTGAAAATATTCCTAAAGCATTGTAAAGTGTCCCTGGCCTATTTTTCTCAAAATAAAAAATAATTGAAGTTTTATCATCTCCAGTTTGTGGACTATCTTGATTTGAAATTGAGATAAATCTAGTATAATTTTCTTTATTATCTTGAATATTTTTATCTAACACCAAAAGATCAAATAATTTTGAAATTTTTTCATTACCTATTGCTATATATTTTGGATCATTTTTATCTTGCACCATTTTTGCAGCCTCAGAAGTAGAAGATACACCTATCAATTTTGCATTGGGCATATTTTTTGAAATATATCTTTCACATTGGACTAAAGCAGAAGGGTGAGATAGAATCGTATCAATATTACCTAAAGAGATATTTTTTACTCCTAAAATACTGTGGTCAATCTTAAGAAGCGTCTCATTATTTATCTTAACATCATGTTCAAATAAAGCATCTAAAGTAGTAGTAATTGTTCCATTAATTGTATTTTCAATTGGAACTACTGCCGAATCTATTTTTGAATTAGTTAGGGCTTTAAAACAACTATTTAGTGAGGGATATGCAACTAATCCGTCTTTATATAAAGTGTTTGCTGCAATTTCAGAAAAAGATCCTTTTGGTCCTAGGTAACCTACTTTCATGTTTTTGCTTCACTTTGGATATGATCTGGCCAATAATTTTTATTTGGAAGAATTACCATACCTAAGATTGAGGCTTGATATTCCCATTTATATACGTGTGAATTAATACGTCTCTTTTTGGCTGATGCTAATTTTTTAGATTTTAAAACTTTAAGATGAAATCTAATATTAGGCTCTTTTATATTTATAATGTTAGATAATTCCTTTGCAGTCATAGAGTGTGGATAATTATTAAGTAGTTCTATATATATTTTAAATCTTTCAGAATTAGATAAGGCATGAATTTTGCCTACATTCTCAGAATAAGATTTATCTTGAGGGTCAATATTTAGTTTAAGTATATCTAAGCCATTGTTAGGTATATCTAAAACTAATTTTTCTTCATCTCTCACCTAAATCACTAAATAAGCCATGTAGTGTTAGTTTATAAATTTTAGACGAAAGGTTTATTAGGAGCCAAAAGTTGGAAAGAATAAAATATTGGGGTTTTAGAAAAATCTTTTTGAAAGTGTATAAATTATGTATTCCTCTCTTTATAAGAATATAGCTAAATCTATTTTAATAGTAGGATTTATGCTAACTTTAGGAACCTATATTCATGAACAAGGCCATGTCCTAGCAGTTAAATTAACAGGAGGACATGTAATCGGAGTAGAATATCATCTAACTGAAGCATCAACAATTTATGAGGGAGGATATCTTCCAATAATTGCATTAAGTGGACCGATTTTGGGAAGTATTGGTCTTTGGATATTTGCAAAGAGTCTTTCTTTTTCAAAAGAATGGACCACAAGAGCAATGTTAATCAATTTAACTGCTTCATCTCATGATTTTGCATATTTTATGTTTAATTCTGAGGTTTGGTTTTTAATTATATCTGTGCCATGTCTATTTTTAGTTACCAGATCTATTAATGAATTTTATGAGGATCTACATAAAAATATACGGATATATAGAATTTTAGATAAAGTGTGTGATTATAGAAAAATAAAACCTACATTGAGCCCTAAAAAAAGAGAAATGATAGAAAGTAAGGTTTCAAAATATTTGAAACCTATTCAAAATTCTCAACCATAGACTGCACTGCATCTGCAATTTCTTTTGCTTGTTCTTTTGTAACTACCATAAAAGCGCCTTTTTTAGTGGGTCTCCACTCTTGATTAACATTATCTGGATACATTAATCTAATATCTAGGGCAAGACCATTTGCATGACCTTCTACTGTTGCTATCTGTACTGCACTTTTATCTGAAAATGCTATTGTTTTTTTATCAATTGTTTCTAAAGCCATATTTATCACGTGAATTATTTTTTATAAAGATAGGAAAAAATAAAATAAATAAAGCTTGGGATATGTGTTTTTAGATATTCTCTAAAATTGCGGGGGTAACCAAGTGGTCAAAGGTGCACGGTTGAGGGCCGTGTGGTGTAGTCCTTCGCGGGTTCAAATCCCGTCTCCCGCATTAAATCTTATAAAAGCAATTAAATCATTATATTAGTTATTAATAATTATTTAAAGCTATCTACGCCTTTTTTTAAGCATCAAAATACTCAAAGACAAAAATAAAGATGCAAATCCAGCTAAAACTAAAATTTCTTGCCAAACTTGAGATATACCCCATCCTCTAAGTAAGATTGATCTTAGTGCATTAATTGCATAAGTCGGTGGAATTAAATAAGAAATTGGTCTAATAAAAGAAGGTATGGCTTCAAGTGGCCA
>CAYQAE010000085.1:2693-7442 GCA_964415445.1 uncultured archaeon
GCCTAGGAAATCATATTAGAAATAAACATAATAAGAATAATAAATGGTATAAATTGCACAGCTTGGGCTTCTCTTTGTGCTAAAGAGGACAATAACATCCCTAAACTCTGTGAAGTTACAGCCAAAATCGCTATCACAAGATAAGCTAGTATAGGATTTCCCAAAATAGTAATTCCAAAGACAATTGATGCAATAATTAAAAGAATTGAAGATTGAATTAATCCTAACATACCAAAGGCCATAGCATAACCAAATACAATTTCATGTTCCTTAATTGGTGTTGCCAATATTCTATCTAGAGTATCAGAAGTTTTTTCTTGGACAAAGGTAAGCAACGTGAGCAAAACTGTAAGTAGAAAAGCTGCAAATACCATCACCCCAGGCACTAAAAAATCACTAAAATCTGTATTTTTTCCATAAATTGGTTCACTACTGTCGATTTCGATTGGCATCCTATATCCAGATTCATTTACAACTTCCAAAATCGAGTCTTGAACTTCCTTATTTAGAGCAGTATTAATATTAACATTAGTTTTATCAACTTGTAAAATAATAGAAGTATTTCCCACATATGAATTATTTTGGGAAGTAGCTAGCACATCGTAAGTAAAAGAAGAAGGAAAATAAATCACAGCCCAAGCCCTACCATCTTCAACTTCATTTTGTGCCTCATCTAAATCATCTGAATATTTAATATCCATCAAATCATCATCAAATTCAGATATAACTTGATCAGATAGACTTACAACATTCGATCCATTATAATAGCCCTCATCTTCATTTATCACAATAACTTTAACATCTTCAACATCTCCACCAAATGCTATTCCAAAAATAAACATAGCCATAACAGGGGCAAATAATATCATAGCTAGACTTCTTTTGTCATGTCTGAAAGTCCTAAATATCCTCTTAGTTATTGCAAATGCTCTTCTAAATCCCATATTATCTACCTTTAGTTAATTCCAAAAATGCATCTTCTAAATTATCTTTACCTGTTTTTTTCTTTATATCAGAAGGTGTACCTTCTGAGATCATCTTACCGCCTCTTATAAATCCAACTTTTGTGCAACGTGTGGCTTCATCCATATAATGAGTAGTTATGATAACAGTTTTTCCTTCCTTCTTTAGAGCATGAAAATAGTTCCAAAATGACATCCTAAGTTCAGGATCCACACCAACTGTGGGTTCATCTAAAAACAAAAGATCAGGATCATGAATTAAACTGCAAGCGAGAGATGCTCTATGTTTCATTCCTCCACTTAATTTTAAAACTACCTTGTCTCTCCAATCGCTCAAATCAACTATATTTAGGAGTTTAGCTTCTCGCTCTTTTATAGTATTTTTATCTAGACCATATACTTCTCCAAACAAAGATATATTTTCATGAACAGTCATATCTGCATATAATGCAGTCTCTTGTGGCATATAACCTATCTTTGAAGTAATTTTTTCATTTTCGCCCTCCACCCCAAAAAGAGTAAATCTACCTGCAGATTTTGATAAAATATTTAGAAGTATCTTAATTAAGGTAGTCTTTCCTGCACCATTTGGACCCAAAAGCCCATAAATTTCACCTTTATTAATATCTAAATTAAAGTTGTTTAGAGCTAGGAAATTCCCAAATCTTTTGCTAACATTCTCTATATGAATAATATTTGTCATATAAAATCCCTAAAAAGTATAGATGTATATCTCATAAATTAATAAAAACTTAAACTTTCTAATTTTTTTGATGGTCAATTTAACAAAATTTGATAAAATTCAAAGAAGTATGAAAAATAAGATTATCTTAGAAGATAAATTTCAAAAATTAGAACTATTTTGTGGATGTGATCTATCTTACAAAAACAATGAAGCTTATGTTGCATATGTAACAGTTAATAACAATCTAAAGATAGTAGAAAAAAAAGTTTTCCAATCTAAAATAGATATTGAATATGTGTCTACTTATCTATCATTTAGAGAGGGACCTCCAATTATAGATAATTTCAAAAAATTAGAAAATAAGCCAGATATCTTATTTTTAGATGGACACGGCATAGCACACCCTAAAAAATTAGGTCTAGCTACATATGTTGGTATAAAATTACAGGTTCCAACTATTGGTATTGCCAAAAATAATCTCTGCTGTGAAATTAAAGATAAACCAAAAGAAGTAGGTCAATACTCTCCAATGTATATAGATGGAGAAAAAGTAGGATATATCTATAAATCTGAGAAAAATTCAAATCCGATATTTATAAGTCCAGGGGATATGATATCAATTGAATCAGCTTTAGATATAACTAAAAAAATGATAAAGAATCATAAGCTACCTTTTCCATTAATAGAAGCACATAAATTAGCTAAAAAGTAATATTGGATTGAGAATTATTCTAACTAACAAATTTGTCTTATTTATTTTTATATCCAAATTTTTTAAAATAAATATCAGGTCGACTTCATTAATTTAGTGGCTACATATTCCTTCAAAATTCTAAGATCATCTGAATTTTGGGCTTCAATTGCAAACATTATTTTTGGCTCAGTTGATGAAGGTCTAGCTAAAATACAACAATTTTCAATTTTAGTATTATCAATTAATAAAGTATCAAAATTCGCCCTTATTCCATCAATATCTATAATTTCTCCATTTTGATTAATAGCTATTTCTTCCAAAGCATTTACAACATCTTCTGGAGTATCACAATCTAATCGCAATGTTTCTTTATTAATTTCTGGAAGAGAAGTAACTAACTCTTCCAAATTAGGTAAATTTGCTAAAAGCATATAAAAAGGGAGAGGATCATCATAATTTAGACCTAAAAAAGGCGCAACAGTGTGCATTGAATATTCCATAGCTAAAAAGACATTCTCAGCCCCAAGGTCATTTATCTTAGGTATTAAATTAGTTCTACCAACTTTAGTCAATTCTACTTCAAAACCCATTACCTCTAACTTATCTATAACAGTTTGACTTGCATCAACTGTCATAATAATTTTATCGCGTCCAAGTTCTATCATCTTATCTTTGAGTGCATCTGCAACTAAAAGTGTGGCTTCACCCATTTGTAGTAATTTGATTCCATCAGAAGTATTTACCCCAAATAATACTCTATCGCCATCACCATCTTTCATAGCTAAAACAAAAGAAGTTTCTTCTTTAAAATTAGAGATAGTTAAATCAAGTGATTTTTCATATTTCTCAAAGTTTTCCTTAGTTGGATTCGGGCTGCCATAAACTCTAAAATTAGGGTCATCTATAGAATTTGATGCATGTACGTTTGTCCCTTTAAACCATTCTAAGGCTTTTTCAAATAATCCTCCAGTTCCACCCATGTTATCAAGAAAAATTATTCTAGGGGTGGGTTCTATCAAATTACTGATACATTCACTAAAATATTCAATATAATTATCCCTTAGATATTCTATATCATATTTTTCTGGAATTTGACCACATAAACTAAATTTATCATTAAGATGATCCTCCAAATTATCAAGATTTTCTTCTAATCCTATTTCTTTAGGGCTTAGATCATATTTATCAGAAGAAAAAATTTTTGTCCCATTATATACAGCAGGATTATGACTTGCAGTCACATACAATCCAACTGTATTTTTATTATCTGTATGAGATGTAATGTGCTTAAACAAATTAATAGTAATATTCTTATCAATTGGTCTTACAATAAAGCCCATATCTCTAAAGAGGTCAGAAAAACAATCAACAAGTTCAGGTCCAGCATGCCTGTGATCTCTTCCAATAATTATCTCAGAATAACCTTCAGCTTTCAAACTTATTCCAAGTGCAGCATGAAGCGCAATAATAGAAGAAGATTGATCTGAAAGACTTTCATATTTGCCTCTAATATCATAATCACGTATAATCTCTTTAGCTTCATTTATGTATTCATCTAAATTATCCATATTAAAATCAATTTCAGGAAAATGATCAGAAGATATATTTAATAAAATCGATTCAAGAGATTGAGTTTGTGGTTCTTCATGTTCTCCTTCAGCATAAGCAACAGGATCCATATCTTCAGGATTAAAATCCAAGGATATCACTTCCAAATAAAAATATAAACATTAAACTGTACAAGAATATTTATCCTAGTATTTAAACTTAACGAAAGTTAATATCTATTTTTGGAAACTAAAAATTGTTTTTTTAATTAATGAATTAACTTAAAATTTGTTTTTAGAATTATATAATATAATAAAATGCTATTTTGAAATTTCTGTTAAATAAATACCCTTTTTTTGTATTTATTGAATTAAAATAGAAAAACGAAATATTCAAAACCGTTAAATATATTTAACGATATGATGAAAAATCGTAAAGATAATTTTACAACATGAGCAAAAATAGGTTAAAATCAAGAGAATTAAATTAAAATCAGAAAATGACATAATTAGACCAAGAAGATCAAATAATAAAGATCCCATTTTTTCATATAATATGAATCAGATAAACCAAAAAATAACTATATCTCTATAATTTCAAGACTAATTTGAAATAAAATATATACTGAAAAAGTAGAGGTGACCACAAATAAACAAGTATTAAAAAATGTGGACACCTATTTTCTTTTAAAAAGTTTCAAACTTATAGTGACCTTAGAAAAAATTATTCTTCTTTAAAATCTTTTTCAACCGATTCATCACTTTTAGTAATATTTTCAACTTCTTGTTTTAATTGATTAAGTTGGTTTTCATCTAAATTTGTTGATTTGTCTTCCATTTTAGATTTCTTTATTTGTTTTG
>CAYQAE010000086.1:0-7337 GCA_964415445.1 uncultured archaeon
ATAATTATTATGATATAAATATAGAAAAAAAAGCAAAAAATTTTGAATTAGTTCTCATTAAAATTTATATGGATATTAAATTAGAAAAAGATTTTGTATTAAATTAGGAGTAAGATGAAAAACTTCTCAAAAAACATAAAGAATTTTTTTAAGAAAGTCAATCCACTAAAAAAAAGAAAGGAGTCAGAAGAAAAATTAATAGAACAAGAAAAATTAAATATACTTCATGAAAATATATACAGACTTCTCAATAATTTAAAAAACTCCTCAAAATCAATAGATAAGATGAAGATTTATCTTATGAAAAAAGGACAAAATGTTGGATTTTCTGAAGATAGAGTATTAAAAGAGATAATTAATATAATGAAAGATATAGAAGAATATAAGATGGTATCTGAAATTGATCGTGAAATATCTAGTAAAAAAGAGCATGAAATTATGAGAAAAAAATATGAAAAAGGAGTATATTGTCCAGTTTGCCATGCAAAAATCAGAACACTCCCTAAATTTACAACTTTCAAATGTGAATATTGCGATACTGTATTTAAGTATTGATTTTATTAAGCTAATTCTGCGATTACTGTCTCTGCTTCGTCTTTGGTGACCTTTACTCTTATTTTTGAAGGTATCTTTTTTATTCCTCGCTCCCAAATCTCATGGTTAATTGATTGATGAATCTTTAATATATTTGGTTTCATATGCCTTTGAAGGAAATTTTTTATTAATCTCATAGCAGAAGGTGCACGTTTTGTTCTTCTAGCCCTTTTTGCATCTCTAAGTGGTATTGTATATACTCTCTCATCTACCATAATCCTACACCTTTAGATTATCTCTTCTCCAATGTCTCATCTTTGGATGTCTTCTAACACTTAAATTAGTTTTTGCGATTACCCATACAGGTACTCGTCTATTTTGCTTATTAGCTTTGCCTAATCTTATTTTTTTTGCAAATGATTTATTTCGAGCCATGTTCTTCTACTTCCTTTCAATTTTGGTCTCTCTTTTTTCTCGCATAAGTCGAGATAGCATCTCTTTGAGTTGACTATCTGTAATTTGTGATTGCAATCTCCCAGATTGGGCGAGCTGAATTAATTGGAGTTCTAAATTTTTTGCAAATTCTGGCTTTGCCAAAGATATGTTAGTTAGTCTACTTCGAGCTTCAGGAGTTAATATCTTTTTTAATATCATCTGTTTTTGTTGTTCGGCCTGAACTTTCATCTCTTGTTCTTCTTGTTGATTTTGAAGTTTATTTTGAAGCTTTTGCATCTTTTGTTGTCGAATTTTTTCTAATTCATCATCTACCATATTAATCCTCAATAAATACCTAATTTAGGATATTTTTCTTTTATCTCTTTTATTACATTATTTGAAACTTTATCTAATAATGATTGTCCTTTTGAGGATATAACTCTTCCTTCTTTTTCTTTTACTTTTAGTAATCCTAATTTTTCTAATTGCATTATAGCTTTGCGGATAACACTACCACTAGCTTTAGTGAACTTGGATTCTTTTGATCCGCGATCTTTACCCCCACCATAAAATGATCTAAGTCGAGATACACCTACAGGCCCATTTAGATATATTCTCCTAAGAAGTGATGCACATCTTACATACCACCAATCTGGATCCTCAGGTGGTCTTTGTTTGTGATGACCAGTTTTTACAAAGGGTACCCACTCAGGCGGAGTTAATTTATTCTTATTATATAAATTTTTTATTTCATCTTTGAGATTTCCTATTAATTTATCGCTTGGAACATCATAGATTGTAGTCAAATTTTTCACCTATTTTTATATAATCCTATACAATTTCCACGGATGTCAATTACATCTGCTTTTAATTTATTTGCTATTTCATTTGCAATTTCATTTTTTGATTTTTTGGGATTATAATTTTTAAGCATCTTTATTTTCAAATATTTATGAGCCTTAATTCTTTTTTTTAGTGATGCAATAACTTGGTCATTAATGCCATTTTTTCCAATTGATACACTGTGTTTAATATCTGCTAAGTGTGATTTGATTTTAGATTTTTCTTTTTTGTCTATCATTTTGATTCATTCTTTTTTCATCCAAATATGGATATCTCATTACATTATTGCACTCTAAACATGTTATTACGATATGAGGAAGTCTCTTTGGTCTTAGTCTTTTTCTTGCATTAAATCCAACTACTATAAATTTATTACAATGCTTACAAATCTGCCTTTTAAAATTTGTGGGCAGACTAACTTTTGCTCTCATCCCTAATTTTTGAGCTAAATACACATAACGATTTGATCTCTCTCGATGTTTGTGAAATTCTAATTTTGCTTGCTCATAGAGTATTTTAATCCTCTCAATTGCTATTTTTTGTTTTTTTTTGTATTTTTTTTTATATCTTGCTTTTTTGTCCATTTTAAATCCGCTAATCTAAATTTATCCTATTATTTTTTAGAGAGTAATATATCTTAAATTGGTTGTTGGTCTCCAATTTTTTAGTGGTGGGTATATATTTTGAAAGCTAAAACTCCAGCAATGAAACAATATCATGACATGAAAGAGCGATATCCTAATTCTGTAATCTTCTTTAGAATGGGAGATTTTTATGAGATGTTCTATGATGATGCTAAATTAGCTTCAGATGAATTAGGTATAACTTTAACTACAAGAGGCACTAAAGCAAAAATACCTTTGGCTGGAATACCCTATCATTCGGTTGAATCTTATCTATATAAGCTTGTAAAAAATGGACATACTGTTGCAATTTGTGAACAGATGGAAGATCCTAAATATGCAAAAGGAGTAGTAAAGCGTGATGTAGTTCGGGTAGTTACTCCTGGCACTATTTTTGATGATAATGCGCTAGATCAGAAAAATAATAATTATCTACTTAGCATTGTCTTTAGAAATTCAAGGTATGGCTTAGCTTTAGTAGATATATCTACTAATGATTTTTTAGTATCTGAAGTTGATGATATCTATAAATTAATAACTGAAATATCGCGATTTAAGCCTGCTGAAATAATTTCACCTGATAACCTATTTGAAGATGCTAAGTTTTTAGAGAAAATTAAATCTACTATAGATACAAAAATAAATATAGCACAATCCTTTGATGATGATATTGCTTACAATAAACTAACAGAACATTTTAATACTCATAATCTAGAAGGTTTTGGCTGCGAGCATCTAAATTTAGCAATATGTGCTGCTGCTTCTGTTTTGGATTATCTTAAGAAAACTCAAAAATCAGACCTATCTTCAATAAATAGTTTATCTACTTTTTTTCAAACAGATTATATGGTCCTAGATCTTACCAGTCAAAGAAATTTAGAATTAATCTCTAATGTGAGAGATTCATCCAAAGAAGGGACCCTTCTAAAACACATGGATAGAACAAAAACTCCTATGGGTAGTAGACTTATTCGAAGATGGTTGCAAACCCCACTTCTTAATATATTTGATATAAAAGGACGACAAAATGCAGTTGAAGAAATTTTTGAAAGTATATTTTTACAGAAAGATCTTGAGGATTTATTAAAAAAGGTACTAGATATGGAGAGGTTATTATCGAAACTCTCTTTTATGAGTGCAAATGGAAAAACTCTAATTGCTCTGAAAAATTCATTAGAGATTATACCTAAAATAAAAGAGCTAATTTCTAAATCAAAATCTGAATATTTGAAATATATTTTTGAGAATTTAGATCCTCTAGATGAAATTGTTGATTTAGTTGAAAAATCTATATGTTCTGATCCTCCTCATTCTGTTCGTGAAGGTAGAATTATAAAATCAGGATATAATTCAAAGTTAGATGGAATTAAAAATTCAATCTCTGATGCAAAACAATGGATTGCAAATTTAGAAGGAAAAGAAAGAAAAAGATTAGGCATAAAATCTCTTAAAGTTGGATTCAATAAAGTTTTTGGATACTATATTGAAGTTACTAAAAAAAATACCCATTTAGTGCCAGATGAATATGTAAGAAAACAAACTTTAACTAATGCAGAGCGATATATCACTCCTGATCTAAAAGAATATGAAAGCAGAGTCCTAAATGCACAAGAGCATATCAATAAGCTAGAATATAATATTTTTATGGAGATATGCAATAAAATTTTAGAGAGATCATCTAAAATTCAAAATAATGCAAAATTAGTGGCAGAATTAGATGTATATCTATCTTTTGCAAAAGTTTCCAAAGAAAATGATTATGTAAAACCTAAAATTAATGAAAGTGATTATATTTTAGTTAAAGAAGGTAGACATCCTGTGGTTGAAAAAATAGTTGATACTAAATTTGTTGAAAATGATACTTATCTAGATTCAAAAGATAATCAAATCATGATCCTAACGGGGCCGAACATGAGCGGTAAATCGACTTACATCAGACAAGTTGCCCTATTTTCAATTTTGGCCCAAATTGGAAGTTTTGTGCCTGCAAAAGAGGCAGATTTATGTATAATTGATAGGATATTTACCAGAGTTGGTGCACATGATGATCTTACCCAAGGTCAAAGTACGTTTATGGTGGAAACTCAAGAGACAGCCAATATCCTAAATAATGCTACGAAAAAAAGTTTGGTTATCCTAGATGAGATAGGAAGAGGTACTAGTACTTTTGATGGGTTAAGTATAGCTTGGGCGGTGACCGAATATTTAAGTGATTTAGGTGCAAAAACACTGTTTGCAACCCACTATCATCAATTAAATGAACTCTCTGCTATCTTAGATGGTGTAAAAAATTATAAAGTTGAAGTCAAAGAAGAGGGGGAAGATGTAACATTTTTACATAAGATAGTTGAAGGTGGAACTGACAAAAGTTATGGTATCCATGTAGCAAAATTGGCTGGTATGCCAAATAAAGTGATAAAAAGATCTCGTGAAGTTCTAAATAAAATTGGAGATGAACATGTAGTTGATACTAAATCTCTGAGGAGAAAAAAACATTATATTCAAATGACACTTCCTATGGATAACCCTATAGTTTCAAAGATTAAAAATCTAAATTTAGATGAGCTAAAACCAATTGATGCTTTAAATATTTTAAATATATTAAAAAAAGAGGTAGATGGTGAAGATGACCATAATTAAATTAGATGAGAATTTAGTTGAAAAAATTGCAGCAGGCGAAATAGTTGAGAGGCCTGTATCTGTTGTCAAAGAACTTATTGAAAACTCAATTGATGCTCAATCTAAAAAAATCCAAATCGATTTGGAAGCTGCTGGCAAAAAAAGAATTACAGTGGAAGATGATGGATATGGTATGGAAAAAGAAGATGCTAAATTAGCTTTGATGAGACATGCAACAAGTAAGATCAAAAATTTAGATGATCTAGATTGTGTTAGATCATTGGGTTTTAGAGGTGAGGCACTTCCTAGTATTTTAGCAGTGTCCAGACTAATCTTAGAGACAAAGACTAAAGATATGACTGAAGGGATAAGAATAATCGGGGAAGGTGGTAAAATTACAAAACAAGAATCAATTGGGATGTCTGTGAGTACAAAAATTAATGTTAGAGACCTTTTTTATAATGTGCCAGCTCGAAAGAAATTTTTAAAATCAAATGCAGCTGAGATGAAACATATAACTGATATAGTTAGCAGATATGCTCTAATGTATCCAAATGTTAGTTTTAAACTTATCCATAATAAAAAAGAAGTTATTAATGCTCCAAAGACTGATTCATTTCTAGAAAATATATCCTGCGTATATGGAAGAGAAGCCACAAAAGAATTGATAGAAGTTAATTTTAGAAGATATAATATTAAAATCTCAGGATACGTATCAAAACCAGCTTTAAATAGATCTACACGTGGCCATCAATCTATTTTTGTAAATGGGAGATTCATAAAAAATAAATTAATTAATAACGCTATCAAAAAAGCCTATCAAGGCAAAATAATGCATTCAAGATTTCCTATTGTGGTTTTAAAAATTGAAATTGATCCAAAATCAGTAGATGTAAATGTTCATCCTAAAAAGACTGAAATTAGATTCTCTGATGAGAAATTTGTCTACAAAAATATAATTATGGCAATTGAAGATGCATTAAGTAGTGAATCTTTAGTCCCTTCTGTTAGCTCTGATGATTTGGTATCTGATGAAAAAGTAGATCATCTAATTGGTAAGGTAAAGCGAGATACTAAATTAAAACAGATTGAATTTGAAGCCCCAAAAGAAGAAAATATTGTCCCAGATGAGAAATTACCAGATTTAGAAATTAAATGTCAAGTTTTGGGTACATATATTATCGCTGAGGCTCAAAATGTGGTCTATATTGTTGATCAACATGCAGCAGATGAGAGATATTATTATGAAAAAATAACTAAAAAATACAAAGAAAAATCTGCTAAGTCTCAAAATTTAGTAGAAAATATTACTTTAGAGCCAAATAAGTCAGATTTTAATTTTATAATGGACAATATCTCATTCTTTGAAGATGTAGGTTTTAGAATAGAGAGTTTTGGAAAAAATACGGTTTTGATTCGAGCGGTTCCAAATATATTTGGTAAAATAGCTGATAAGAATTTTTTGATGGATCTAGTTGATGAGATGTCAAAGTTAGATAAAAAAGACAAAGATGAAGTAATAAAAGATAATATAATAAAAATTATGGCATGCAGAACTGCAATTAAAGCTAACGATAAATTATCTGCTCGCGAGATGCTAAATTTAGTTGAGAGGGTCTCTTCAACTGAGAATCCATATAATTGTCCTCATGGCAGGCCCACTATAATTAAGATGGGCAAAAAAGAGTTTGAAAAATCATTCAAAAGAATTGTTTAGATAATTTTATGACTGTTTTTTTGATTTTATTTTTATAATTATCTTAAAACATAAAGTTTATATGTATTTAAAATAATATATTATTAAGATATAATTATATTCATAAAATAAGGAGTTGCGCAATGTTGTCTATTTCAAAAAAATATGTAGTTATAGTATTATTTTGTTTATTTATTGGTTTAAATAATGTTAATTCACTGACTTTTGAAGAAGATTTTACGGATACAACATATATGGATTCAACAACTTCAAATGTTACAGGATGGGGAGAAGGAATTATTAGCAATTCAAAAAAATCATATAATTTGGCAGGTTCATATGATACACCTGATTATGCAGTTGATGTGTATGTATCAGGTGATTATGCATACGTAGCAGACCAAGATTCGGGTCTTCAGGTGCTCGATATTTCCGATCCGACTGCTCCGACATCAGCAGGGTCATATAATACACCAGGTGATGCATATGGTGTGTATGTATCAGGTGATTATGCATACGTAGCAGACGGGAGTTCAGGTCTTCAGGTGCTCGATATTTCCGATCCGACTGCTCCGACATCAGCAGGG
>CAYQAE010000087.1:0-7236 GCA_964415445.1 uncultured archaeon
ATTTGAATTTTTTTATTGAGGTGGTTTTGATGGCAAAAGAAGATAAAGAAAGCAAAGATTTAGATCTTTGGAGACCATTTAAATGGATGAGTAGTGTTTTTGATGATTTTATGCAACCATTTACTAGTTCTTTAGATATTTTGCCTGGATCGATGAGAGATCTAGACTTAACTTGCCCTAGATGTGATATGGTCGATCAAGGAGATAAATATGAAATAACAGTAGAGGTGCCTGGAGTTGACAAAAACGATCTTAATATTGAAGTAGATGAAGATTCAGTAGAAATTAGTTCAAAAAAAGAGGGAAAATCAGAAGAAAAGGGAAAAGTTGTCAGAAAGGAACAATATCAAAGAAGCTATTACAGAAAATTGCAAATGCCAGAGAAAGTTATTTCAGATAAGACTGAAGCAAACTTAAAAAACGGAATTTTGTATCTCACTTTGCCTAAAAAGGAACTTAAAAAAGATTCAAAAAAGACTAAAGTAAAAATAACATAATTTTTTTATTAGGAGGGATTATTTGACAAAAGAACTTTATGTAGATTCAGAAATTTGTACTGGCTGTGAATTATGTGTAGATACTTGCCCCGGTGTATTTAAGATGGGTGATGGCTCTGCAGAAGTACATAATGCAGAGGGAGATTCAGAACAAAATATTCAGCAAGCGATAGATGATTGCCCAACAGAAGCCATATCTTGGAAATAAATGATTATTATGATGCCTATTGGACCTCTTATGAGAGAACATAGATTGATTGAAAGAATGATTCATCTATTTGAGGAGGAATTAAAAAATATAACCACTCAAAATAAAGTGAATCTAAATTTTATTGAAAATGGAATAGATTTTATCAGAACATATGCAGATAGATGTCACCATGGAAAAGAAGAGGATATTTTGTTTATTAACCTAAAAAACAAAAATTTATCCTCTAAAGATAAACAATTATTGGATGAATTACTTCAAGAACATAAAATAGCAAGAAATATAGTATCTAAACTTATAAATGCCAAAGATAGTTATAAAACTGAAAAGATATATTCTAAAGAGGCAATAGTAGAAAATATTGAGAAATTAATTAATTTATATCCAAATCATATTGAAAAAGAAGATAAGATATTTTTTATTAATTCTATGAATTATTTGGATAAAAAAGAACAAGAAGAAATGTTAGATAAGTTTTGGGATTTTGATAAGCAACTAATTCATGAAAAATATCAAAATTTAGTTGAGAGTTTTGAAAAATAGATTATTTTAGGACTTCTTCTTTAGCTATTTTTGTTCCTTCTTCCTCTTCAGGAACTTGTTTAGCTACTTCTGTCTCTTTTATTTGGTCATCTCCATATTTTTCTTCCGTATTTTCATTAAATTTGTCATCTAGCCGATCTAAATCTCTAATAGTTTTTTCTAAATGAACAACTAGAGGGTCATCTAATCTTTTATTTTTAATCATTCTTCTTAAATCTTCTGTGCCTTCCTTTACTTCTTCTTTTTCTTGTTCTTTGTCAGGATATTGATCATCCATAATTCTCACCTCCTTATATATCTAATTCTTTAATAATATTTTTTAAGGTAGAAGCCGAATGTTTCAAATTATTAGTTTCTTCCTTATCTAGATTTAATTCTAATGTGCTTTTTATCCCATCTTTATTTATTATAGAAGGTAGACTTAGATATACATCTTTAATTTGCAAATATCCATCTACCAAAATTGATACTGGCAAAATTGCATTTTCATTATTCAATATTGCATTTGTAATTCTCCACAAAGCCAGTCCTATTCCGTATGAAGTTTCTCCTTTTTTGTTGATAATTTCATATGCAGAAGTTTTTACTTTCTCAAAAATTTTTCCAAGTTCTCTGTCTCTATTACATTTACCTCTATTTGGACATATATTGCAATATTCTCTTAAAAACATACCTCCTATCATTGCTTTACTCCATACAGGAAATTCACTATCTCCATGTTCACCTAGGATATATGCGTGAACATTTCTAGGATCAATTTTACAATGTTCTGCAATATGATATCTAAATCGTGCTGAATCTAGCACTGATCCTGATCCAATTATTTTATTAGCCGGTTTTTTAGATATTTTATACGTAGCATAGGTAAGAATATCTACTGGGTTTGTAACTACCAATATTATAGAATCTGGTGCATATTTTACAATATCTGGGACTATTTTTTTAAAAAGTGTGACATTATTTTTAGTTAAATCTAATCTACTCTCTCCTGGTTTTTGGTTTTTACCTGCGGTAATTACTACCAAATCAGAATTTTTGATATTTGAATAATCTCCAGCATAAATCTTTACAGGTGATACATAAGGTGCACCATGTAGTAGATCTAAAACTTCACCTTCTGCCTTTTTGCGATTTATATCCACTATAACAATTTCTCGCACTCCACCTTTTATCATTAAAGAATAAGCATATCTTATTCCTACATTTCCCCCTCCAATTATTGCTATTTTTGAATTTTTCATCTTAATCAACTCTCCTAAATTTATCTTTTATTTTTGAAAAAACTTTATCACAAATTATATTTACACAGTCCTCTGGAGTATTAGAATCTATAGTGAATATCGATTCGATTTTTGCTTGCTCATAAACAAAACCACGAATATGGCGGATAGCATCAATTGAATTTAGATATTTTTGAGGATTGCGATATCTATTTCCAATACCTCTGTTTATAAATCTTAATTTATGATCATCTTCATTTTTCAAATCTAAAATACATGTAAAAATTATTGCATTTTTTGGAAGTGTTAAGAATCCAGGAACAAGATGCACGCCTTCTATAATTGTTGATTTATTTTCAACAATATTTCTATTTATTACATACTCAATGGCAGAGCTAATTGCTTTTGTTTGTTTTACAAACCCTGAAATTACCCTATCTTTAAATGACAGAGTTTCTCTTCCTGATCTATGTGCTTGGTATGATGACAAAAATAAATTAGGATTTTCCTCGCTAGATTCACTATATCTCATCACTGATCTGATTATATCTGTTCCTATAACACTTCGAATATTTAGACGATTTGCAAGTCGCATAGAAACTGTTGATTTTCCTGCACCAGTAGGACCCCCAATTAAAATAATTAAAGGCAGATCTGATTCAGTAAACTTTTGCCATAGATCATATTGATTTCTATATTTTGGATCTAATTTTTTTTCTAACTCTTTTGAGACCATTTCACGAATTTGGTTTCTCTTTAGAAGTGAAATATCCTTTTTTAATATTTTTTTTTCGATTTTATCGGCAATTTTATCTGCGTCTATATGATTAATTCCTGCTGCAACTAATGAACGTGCTAGTCTAGCTTTAGAAAATGGGGATTTAGATTCAATATCTTCTACTAGAATTTTTTTCCCTAAAATAGGTTTAGATTTCTTTTTAGTTTTATTTTCCATATTTTTTAATTATTTTATTATTTTATTTAAATATTTGGGAGAGTAAATTACAAAAAAAGATGTTTTTTTAATTCATTTTTAGAGACTGCATAAATATGAAATTGGATCTTTTAGATAAAAAAATTTTGCATCAATTAGATATTAATTCTCGAAAATCTGCAAATGAAATTTCAAAGAAAGTTAAAGCATCTAAAGAGACAGTAAATTATCGAATTAAAAGATTAGTTGATAGGAATTATATTATAAATTTTTATTCTTTAATTAATATGTCTCTGTTAGGTTATTATACTTATAAAATATATTTAAAATTACATAGAACAACTGCAAAAGTAGAGAAGGACTTAGCTATTTTTCTTAGAAAACAAAAAAGATGTACTAATCTAAGATTGGTAGAGGGTCCTTTTGATTTGGATTTTGTATATATTGCAAAAAATCCAGGTGATTTAGTTGTTTTTTTTAAGAAGCTAAAAACTATATTTAGTGATTATATTATTGAAAAGGCAGTGCATATAACTACTATAACCTATAAAATCCATCAATTTGGACCAACTGAAGAGCCAAGATTATCTTTTGACCAATATAATCCCAAAGAAGAAAAAATAGATGAAATTGATCACAAGATACTAAGATCTATATCTAAACGAAGTAGAATCAAATTTACAAGATTAGGCACAAAAATAGGAATTAACGCAAAAAAAGTAGCATATAGAGTAAAAAGATTGGAAAATAAAGGTATCATAGTAGGTTATACTTATAAACCAAATATTGGAAAATTTAATTTAGATTCTTACCAATTTAACATTGCCTTGAGAAATCTTGATTATATTCCTTCTGTGATTAGATTTTTTGAAAAAAAAGGAGTATTGAGATATGTGTCAAGTCTTTTGGGAAAATATGATCTTTCAGTTGAACTTCATATAGATGGAAGTAATGAATTGAGAAAAATTATAGATGATTTCAAAGAAAATTTTATTGATAAATATGTTTATTATGATATCTTCTCCATCTTCAAAGATTATGTAATTAGTTGGTATCCTGTAGCTGAAATTAAAAAATAACTATATTTGTACATTTAACCATATCCTGATTAAGTATCCTACAAAAAATGATATTGCAGCAATTCCTAAACTCAATGAAGCCATTTCAGAAAATCTCTTTTTAAAAGAAATTTCTTTAACAGTTGAGATATAATAATTTATTATAAAAATCACAAAGAAAGCATTCAAAATTGTAACTAAAAGAGCAATATAAGTATTTGTGATAAATAAAAAAGGAAATACTAAAAATAGAGCAGTTATAAAGAAAGTACCTCCTGCATATACTGATGCCTTTTTTGGATTCTGTTGATTATCTGCTTTATTTGATAAATATTCAGATACACCCATAGATAATGCTGCGGTAAGACCCATAATTAATCCGACAGCTGCAATTACTTTGGTATCCTTTAGAGCTATTGCAAATCCACATATTGCACCTAAAATCTCGATAAGTCCATCATTAAGCCCTAATACTATTGAATCAATATAGTAAATTTTATCTTCAACTAATTTATTTGCAAGTTCACTTTCTTGTCTAAATTCTTCTTCTTTAATTTCTTTTGCATCTGCTACATATTTAGAGATTTCTTTATAGTTCATTTCTTCTCTTTTGTTTTTTTCTGCAGATTTTAGAGCAAAAGTAACTCCAAATATTTTTGAGATGATTCTATATTTCCAAAGTTTCCATTTATTTGGTTTCACGTCTTCTTTAGTATATTCTTTCCAAGTTTTGTAGTGTTTCATCTCTTGATTTGCGATTGTATTTAGTATTTTTTGATTTTGTGGACTATTTGTTGATTTTGCTAGATTTTTATATATTTGATATTCTGTAATTTCACTTTTTTGTGCTGTTATAAGTTTGTTTTTTATATTCTGATCAATCATATGAATCAGTATTTGTATTTATGATTTTTTCTTTAAAATATTCGTTTTTGTATTTTTAAAAAAATTGAGAGAAAAATTAAACTAATTTGGGTTTTGTGTAATGGTTTAATATCTATTTTTTCAAAAGAAGTCTAAATTGTTATTTTTAGATTTTAATAGTCTTTTATAAAATGACTTTATGTTTTTTTATATTCAAAAATTTAGCATTAATTGCAACAATTACTGTACTTAGTGACATTAAAATTGCACCAACTGCTGGACTTAGTAGTATGCCATAATTATATAATAACCCTGCAGCTAGGGGTATAGCTAGTGCATTATATCCTGTTGCCCAAAATAAATTTTGAACAATTTTATTATAAGTAGTTTGTGAAAATATTATTGCTAGTGCAGCATCTAGGGGATTATTTTTAACTAGTATGATATCTGCAGCTTCAATTGCAACATCAGTTCCAGCTCCAATTGCAATTCCTACATCAGCCTGGGCTAGTGCAGGTGCATCATTTACACCATCACCAACCATTGCAACAGTGATTCCTCTTGATTGGACTTCTTTTACTTTTTGAGCTTTTTTATCAGGTAATACTTCTGCAAAGTATTCGTCTAATCCTAATTCATCTGCTACCCATTTTGCAACATTTTTATTATCTCCTGTTACCATCATACATTGAATTCCACGTTTTTTTAAAGTCGAAATTGCTTCTTTTGCTTCATCTCTTATAATATCTGCTAGGGCTATTGCACCTACTACTTTATCATCTATTAATATAAAAACAACAGTTTTACCTTGCTTTGACAATTCTTTAAATTTAGGATCTTCTATCATTTGATTTTTTTCTTCTAAATATCGAGGACTTACTACTTTAACATTATGTCCATTTACTTGAGATTGTGCGCCTTTTCCTGGAATGGAACTAAACTTTTCAATTGAATATGTCTCTTTTGATGTTGCAACTATTGCTTTTGCAATTGAATGTTCAGAATTAGTCTCAACTGATGCTGCATATTTTAGTATTTCTTTTTCATCTATATCATCTGAAAAAGTAAGGATATTACTTACTCCAAATTCTCCTTTAGTTAGAGTTCCAGTTTTGTCAAAAATAATAGTTTGGATGTTGCGAGCTGATTCAAATGAAGATCTATCTCTAATTAGGAGTCCATTTTTTGCAGCAAGCACAGTAGATACTGCAATTACTAGTGGTACTGCAAGTCCTAGTGCATGAGGACAGGTGATAACCATAACAGTTACAGTTCTCTCAAGTGAGAATACAAAATTTTTATCAAAGATAAATAACCATAAATATAAAGTTATTGCTCCAGCAGTTAATGCAATAATTGTAAGATACTTTGCAGCTCGATCTGCTAAAGTTTGAGCTTTTGATTTGCTCTCTTGTGCTTCTTTAACTAAATTTACCATTTGTGAGAAAAATGAATCTTTTCCTGCTTTTTGAATTTCGACTTTTATTGATCCTTCTCCATTGATAGATCCACCTATAACATTTGAATCTTTAGATTTCGATACTGGTTTTGATTCTCCTGTTAGCATTGCTTCATTTACTGAAGTTTCACCCTCTATTACTTTGCCATCTGCAGGTATTTTTTCACCTGGTTTTACTAATACAATATCTTCTTTTTTTAGATCATCTAAGTTAACATCTTGAACTTTGTCATTAACAATTTTATGGGCTACAGTTGGCATTAATTTGGTTAATTCTTCTAAAGCTTCAGATGCACCTATAACAGATTTCATCTCAATCCAATGACCTAAAAGCATGATATCAATAAGTGTAACAATTTCCCAAAAGAAAAATTTACCACTTAGACCAAATACTACTGCACTACTGTATAAATATGCTGTAGTGATAGCAACTGCAATTAATGTCATCATACC
>CAYQAE010000088.1:0-7224 GCA_964415445.1 uncultured archaeon
TATTTTAAATTAGAGCAGTTTTCTAAAGCAATTAATGCATATGAAGAAGCAATAAGAATTGATCCTAAATCAGCTGATGTATATAATAATCTTGGAGATATTTATTTTAAATTAGAGCAGTTTTCTAAAGCAATTAATGCATATGAAGAAGCAATAAAAATTGATCCTAAATCAGCTGATGCTTACAATAACATTGGAATTATTTATTTTGAACAAGAAAAATATCATGATGCGATCAGTTACTTTAAACAAGCTATTAAAATAGATAATAAATTCACTATAGCATATAATAATTTGGGAGATAGCTACTTTAAGTCAAAAGAATATAATGAGGCAATTAAAATATATAATGAAACTTTTAAAAATTCTATAAATTTTTCCAAAAACGAAAAAATTTTAATTGTAGATAAAATAGGAAAAATAGTTGAAATTGATTGCAATATAGTAAAAAGCGAAGCATTTGAAAAAATAATAACATCAATCGCTAATTTTACTAATAAAATCAAATTATCTTCTATAAGTTTTGAAGTTAAAAAAAGTATCATTTTTGATCATTTAAAAAACATAGGTAAAGAAAAATTAGATCTTAACAAATTGAATCAAGCTATACGATGTTTTGATATGTGTTTAAAATTAAATAAAGAAAATTCCGAAATTTTAGATTTGAAAATATCAGCTCAAAAGTTACTAGAAAAAAGTGAAGATATACCTTATGAATTAATAGATGTTGAAATTAATTAATAAATTGATTTTTAGTTCCAATTTATTCCTTTCTAGATAATTTACCCATCATAATTTGATCTGTGGTAAAAATCCTAACACAGATTGCAATTAAAAAAGCTGCAAATAAAGTTACATAAACAATTCCAAAAACTACCATTAAATAATTATCAAAAAGCAAAAAATTCATAGCCATCATAGGATGAGAAAATGGAATTGCAAATAATAAAATCTTAAGTGCCAAAGGTAGTGTTTCTACGTCCCTAAACATGATTATAAACATTGGAATTAAAGATAGGGCAACTAATGGCACAGTAAGAGATTGTGAGCTTTTGTAATTTTTAGCAAAAGTGCCTAAAACCATACAAAGTGATAGAGCGGCAGTTAATGCTACAAAAAGTGATAAACCCATTAAAAAATAGTCTAGGAGTGATAATGAAAGTCCATATTCTGCTAAATTCACACCTTTAGGTTGAAGTGATTCCATATAAAAACCGAATCCTACCATATAAATCACTGCCATCAAAAGACCCACAATTGCACTTCCTATAATTTTTCCAGCAACAATTGAAGTTCGCCTCACAGGTAAAGTCAATAAAGTTTCCAATGTTTTATTCTCCTTCTCCAGTGCCATTGAAGTTATAACAGTACCTCCCGCCATCATAATAATTAACATCATAACAATTGGAGTCATCGATGATTGTGCAGATATTGTAGCATTAATTTCTGCTGGAGAGGCATCTTCAATTATTTTATCTTTAAAAATTGTAGTTTCATTTTTTGAAGTAGGATTTAGTGTAATATAAGGACTAATATTAGTTTTATTTTCCATTAAATAACTTGCAATTTTCTGGTCTACATTATTAATTATTGAATTGATAGAACCCGTTGATATAATATCAGAAATACCGGCTCCATGCATAAACCAACGAACACCTATAACACCAGTGGAATTATTTAAAATAGATTCAGAGAAAGATTCTGTAATTATTAGTAGTGCTACACCTTTTTCTTCTTTTAATTTCTCAATTCCGTCATCAATTGTTAAATTATTATAAATTACATCAGCATCTAAATACATAGAACTAACAGCTACTCTAGAGATAGTACTATTGTCAAGATCCACAATACCTATTTTTGGCACACTTTTGGCATCTTCCTCAACATCTCCTATAATTCCACCCATCGCAGCAAAAATAAATGCAGCCATTACAATAGGAAGTATGGTCGATGGAGTTAATAATTCACGCATTTCCTTTTTTATAATGTTAATTAGACTCATCTTATAACCTTCATAAATACCTCTTCAATATTTTTAGCTTTATATTTTTCTTTTAAAGAATTAGGTGATCCTATCTCTATAATTTTTCCTTTATTGATTAATGCTATATTTTGACATAAAAATTCAACTTCTAGCATATTATGAGATGAAATTAAGGCAGATTTACCTGCTTTAACATAAGAAATTATAATTTTTCTAATTTCTTGTGCATTTATAACATCTAAGCCAGAAGTAGGTTCATCTAAAATTGCAAGTTTTGGTTTAGTCATCAAAGCTCTAGCTACCAAAAGTCTTCTTATCATACCTTTACTATATGTATCAACTCTATCATAAATCCTATCTCCTAAATCAGCTATATTTATACCATCATCTACCATTTTTTTAGCTTTATCTCCGCCTTCAAAAAATCTAGATATAAATTCTAAATATTTTTTTCCTGTTAGCATTTTATAAGCTCCAGCTTGCTCTGGTAGATAACTTATAATTTTTCTAACTTGATCTGCTCTATCTTTAACATTTAAATCATAAATTTTAGCACTACCGGCTGTTGACTTCAAAAGAGTAGATAATATTCTTAAGGTAGTAGTCTTTCCTGCACCATTTGGTCCAATGAGACCAAAAATTTCTCCATCATCAACCGAAAATGAAATACCATTAAGTGCTCGAAAAGATCCATAATCTTTGATTAGATTGTCAATCTCAATTGCTTTCATTAATTTAAAGTAAAATAAAAAAAGTATTAAATTTCTACTCTTTAAGTTTAGATAAGTATCTATAAGCTGATAGAGAAATATTTGTTATTCAAAATTTTATTTCATCTATCTTTTTTTAGATGTTTATCTTAAATTTTAATTTTTGGCTCTACAAAACTTTTATATGAATTTTAAACTGACTTTTAATTATGGATCCGCATATCATATTTTTATCTATTTCAATTATTTTAAATGTCGTTTTATATAGTATAGTTGGATGGACTATCTATGAATTTGAAAAATTGGAAAGCAACCTATTCCGATATTATATTATTGGTTTTATTTTTTATACATTAGGATCAATTGGATTTTTTCTAAGATATTTAGTTTTTCCTCCTCTATCTAGTTTTGAAAGTGCATTTTTTGGACTTTTAGGAGGAATATCTCCATTATTAGGTCTTTTTTATTTACTAAAAGGTACTGAATATTTGGCTAAAGAAGAAACTGATAAATTTTCACGTAATGAAAGTTTAACTAAGATTATATTCTATTTACTTTTAAGTATAGCAATTATTCAAGCAATTTATATGCCCTTAGTTGGTTATTCAGATACTATGTTTGAATTAATGCGCTTGATTGCCCTTATTTTATTTTTCATAACTTTCTCTTTAGCATTTAAGTTATTATATGAATATAAAAAATTCTTTAACCCGACTTTTGCCAAAATAGTTCAAAGATATGCAATTGCAATTGTTTTATATATAATTGGTGGAGTCTCCTCTGCAACAGCTTATGATCCGATAGAATATGGAGGCGCTACATTTTCAGATTTATCTTATTTGAGAGTTGGACTTGGTTTAATTGGAACAATTTTAGCATTTATGCCTTTTATCATATTTTACAAAAGTGTTCATACCTTTAGAAAAACGTTAATGACATAATTTTAATCTTTAAGTTTAGATAAATATCTGTAAGATGCAAGTGCTGCTTTTGAACCTTCACCAGCTGCTATAATTATTTGTTTATCTGGAACATTTGTAACATCTCCTGCTGCAAATATACCTGGTATGCTAGTTTTTGCTTCACAATTTATAATTATCTCATTTAATTCATTTAATTCAATTAAATCTTTGCAAAAAGATGTACTTGGCCTAGATCCAATTTCTATAAATATACCACTTACATCTATGACTTTTGATTTTTCTTTCTTTGTGTCTCTAACTTTAATTTTATTGACAAACATATCACCTAAAACTTCCTCAGTTTGTGTGTTGGTGAGGAGTTCTAATTTATCAGAAGAGAGCACTTTATCAATTAAAATTTCATCTCCATATAATTTATCATTTTTCGTAATTAGATAAACTTTTTTTGCTATTTCTATTAATTGCAGGGTTGCATCCAATGCAGAATTTCCGCCACCTATTACTGCAACATCCATATCTGCAAATAAGGGCGCATCACATGTTGCACAATATGCTAGACCTTTTGCTAAAAATTTAGCTTCTCCAGGGATATTTAGCCTCTTTGGAATTTTCCCAGATGCTATTAAAACAGATTTAGATTCATATTTTGTATCTTTTGTTTCTACAATAAATTTATTATCTTCTTTTTTAATTTTTGTAACAGTTACACCTTCTTTTAATTTAAGATCATAATCCTTTAGATGATCTCTAAATTTCTCAACTAGCTGTTGACCTGTTACAATTTTAAAACCTAAATAATTTTCAACATCTGCAGACCACAGGGCTTGCCCACCTACTTCTCTAGTTAAAATTAATACATTCAATTTTTTTCTAGCTGCATAAACTGCAGCAGTAGATCCCGCCGGTCCTGCACCGATAATTATAAGGTCATACATTTTTTACAAATTAAGTTCTTTTTTTAATGAATCCTTATCAAATCCAACAATAATCTTTCCATTAACATCAATTTGAGGCACGCCCATCTGTCCTGATTTTTGCATAATTTGCTTGGCTGCATCTCTGTCTTCTGCCACGTTAACATCATTAAATTCAACTTTATTTTCGTTTAAAAATTCTTTTACCATCTTACAATAAGGACATGTTGGGGTAGAATAGACTGTTACAGACATTTTATCACCAAATTAAATATTTTTATGTAAACTTATAAACGTTTTACTTACAAAACAAGTTTTAGTTAATGTTATCTAAATTTTAGGATGAACTTAAATGCAAAATAAAACTTTAGGGAAAAATGTAGTTCTATCTGATAGTTATACAGAAGAAGAGTATTTAGTTAGAAATGATGAGAAAGTAGTAGATACTCTGAAACAATTTGATCTAAGCACTTATGAATCTCTAGCTTATTATTCTTTATTAAAAATGGGGACAGCTGATGTAAATACAATATTGAGAGCTACTAAAATTCCAACAGGTCGAGTTTATGATGTCCTAAATTCATTAGTCCATAAAGGTTTGTTGACGGTACAGGAGACACGTCCTAAAAAATATATTCCAATTGATCCTTCAAAAGCATTGAATAAATTAATTAATATCAAAAAAGAAAATTTTGATTCAGAGTATTCAAAATTAAAAAAAGTAGCAGCAGGTTTGGAAGAAGATCTGAATTCTTTAAAGGGAATTAAAAGAAGAGACAATACATTTTGGTCTTTGATTCTAGAAGATGAAAATGCTCACGATCTAATTTGTGAGAGAATAAATAATGCAAATTCTGAAGCTCTAGTCTTTGTTGATACACTCCATTCTAAAGAATTATGTACAAATCCAGATAAACCTGATGCTTTTTTATGCGGGCTTAGTGTTTCTTTAAGTGATTTAGATCATATCAAATCTAAAGGAGTTGATATAAAATTATTGATGGATAAAAAATCAAAATGCTATACTCATATTTATAAAAATCCAAAGCAATTAGATAAAATTAAAAAAGCAGGATATAACTTACGATTTGCAAATTTAAAAGTAATGCACTTTGATATAATAGATCAAGAAAGTGTTTTACAACGTATACAAAATCCTACTAATAAAAAAGAGATATTAGCAACTATTATAATTAAAGATAAGAATTTAGCTAAAAAATTGAGAAATGAATTTTTAAAGACTTGGCAAAATTCAGATCCGCTTTAAAAAATCGATTAACAGTTTGTTCTATGTAATCTTAAAGTATGACATCTTAGACTTCCTCCACCTGCAAGTATAGCATCAGGATGAAAAGGAATAATTTCAATACCACGCGTTAGTAATTTCTTTTTAGTTTCTCTATTTAGTGCAATGTCATAATGGAAGATTACACCGCTCTTTAGAGGAACAAAAGAACAAGCTAGTTTTTTTTGCTCTGAATCAGATACATTAATAATTTCAATCCCTCTAATATTTATGTGTTTTTCAAAATCTATTTTTTCAGACTTTCCATCTCTAAATAGATATGTATCTTTAAATGCAGGCAAAAAACATAGAGCAAGATTTTCTTTCACTCGATTATATACTGTATCTGGATGCATAAAACGTCTTGCTTTAGGTATTTCTGCATATATTATTTCATCAAAATATTTTTGTGCATAATTTATAAACTTCTGAATTGAAGATTTCTTATGCCGTTCTGTATCTGTTACTAATATTGTTTTTTCAGAAAGAAGTAAAAATCCTTCAAATGAATCCATCTCAGAATCAAATTCAAACAGAATTGGTATTCCTAAATTTTTTAGGGCTTCTTTAACTATATTTTGTTCTTTTCTTCTTCCATCCCAAGCCATAGACGATAATATTGCACCTTTTTTACTTACTACTGCAATATCATGCAAAAAGGTAAGATTTGGTAATTTGTTTATTTTGTCTTTGTTTTTTACAACATAATCTTTTAGCTGATATACTTCTACTCCATGTGATTTGAGAAGATTACAATATTTTTTATGCTCTTTAATATATTTTTCAATATCTGGGACCCTATCAAATAACCAATAATCTTTGTTTGATTCATTAATATGCTTTAGTGATTTATCAGGAGTATGAACTAAAACACTTTTGAGTCTACCAAGATCATCACAACCATAGGGTATACAAATTGATTTTTGTTCTATCGCACTCATTTTATTCTAACCATCTCTTTACAAGATATAAAACATTGGATTTATCTGCACTTAAAAATTCTTTAATAATTGTAAATTTAAAATTATCTAATAAAGATCTTATTTGATCAATCCTATATTTATAGGTAAAACCTAATTTTAGACTATCTCCTGGATTTAATACTATACTATGGTTTTCAATTGAAACTTTTGATCTTTTTTTAATATCCACTTTTTTAGATGTTCTATAAACTTCACCAATATCCATTTTTTCTTTTATAAGATCTAGATGAAAATCAACATTATCTTCATCTATTCCATGATTTATTAGAGGCCCAAGATTAAACAAAACATTCTTTTTGGATTTATAAGAGTATTTTATCTCTTTTTCTTTTGAAAATAGATGAGCATCAAATAAAAAATAATCTTCTTCATTTAAATTTTGACAAACATTTTCCAGAATATTTTTTGGATTGTAATTACAAAAG
>CAYQAE010000089.1:0-7165 GCA_964415445.1 uncultured archaeon
AAATTCTTCGTCGCGTACATTACTTATCCTACCATCATCCGCACTATAGTTCATGATATCGGATATTTGCCTAGGTTTCAATTCCCTAGTTATCTCGAACTTCAAATAGTTCCTATCAACTGTAATAGGCTCACGTAGTTGAGAATAGCTATTAAAAACACCTTTCAAAACTTTGGGTAGAGATATCAGATACATATTTTCTCTTTTACCTAATGGTATATATCCTAATTTTATCGCCGCTGAGGTTGTTGCTTTATTCGAAGACGTACTGAGTATGTATTTGACGCCTACATTAGTTCTAAGATCCTTTTCAGAAATTCTTGCAATTTTTGAAAACAAACCCCTTCGCCTGTATTTTGGGTGAACAACACTGTCGGCAGGAGTGCCTATTAAGTACTCCTTTCCTCTCAATTTAAATCTCTGAACAACAAAACCTCTATGCCCCACTACCGTCTCTCCATCCAAAGCTAGGTAACACAGAGGTGAATCAGTATACGGATTGTTTTCATATATCCATTCAAATTTTTGTCGTCTTTCTTCAGCGGACAAATCACTCCAGTGCAACGCTAACAAATCTAACAATGATTTCTTATATCTGGGTGAATACTTTTCTATCTTTATATCCGCCATTCCTTTTACCTCATTATTTACGTCCATATCTTATCATCAGATTAAAGATTTTTTATCGAATCCAATATGTCTGCAAGTTGACCCATGGTTACAACCATAAGATCGTCTATTTCTCTATACTTGGATACCAACTTCAAAAAGGTATTTATATCGTCTATCAAACGATCGTAAAGCAATATATTCCAGGGGTGGAGACATATATGGAAAACTTTGTCGTTCTTTATTGCTTTTTTCAAACCCTTTCTTGCTCTCAACAACACGCTCCATTCAGGCCTCGGTTCACTGAAGTACATCGAACTGGGTATCTCCCATATACCGTCCTTCCACGCGGGCTCCACAGGAACCGCGATCAACTTTTTGATAAACGTCTGGGGCAATCTACGTATCCTACTTTTCTTTTTGTCGTATGGAATAGGAAACTGGGTTTTTCCACGATATATTCGAAAATCGTTTTCGATCAAAACATCCAAATGCGCAGGCTCGTCCTCGGGAAATACAAAAGAACGGAGTTCAAGATCCCACTCTTCAGCTATCTTTCTGGCTTCTTTTACCTCATCAAAGGCCATCTCCTTTGAAATATTCGTAAAATTGGGATGTGAATACGAATGACAACCTATCTCATGAGAAACGCTGCTCGACAATATCTTTTCAACTATGTCCTTACCGTAATACAACGGACCCTCGTTAATATTTGAATAGGGATCATTGTAAAATTCAGTCTTGTAATTGTAGGTATGGATGTTTTTGTGGGTAAGACAGTTTTCCTTTGAACAACTATCTCTGAACAGATGTCCAACAACTGCCCAGGTGGCAGGTATATTGTGTTTTTCTAGCAATGTAAGGATTTTAAGAACAGATTCTCTTACAGCCTTCTGGTTGTTTCGTAGCATCTCGACTATATTGCTGTTGTTGGGTCCCCAAAGAAGCTCAGTGTCCAGACTTATGATGAAGTATGGTCGGTCTAATTGGATATTGAAAGACATCTCTTAGATCCTCATGTGTTTTAGATCTATAACAATAGTCCGTTTAATAATTATTTATCCCACACAAGAGAGCGGTATCCAGCAAGTGGTTGAGCAATGCTCCAGTCTTTCACCATGATATAGTGAGCAGTACGATTTTTTTCCATAGACTCATCGACAACCCTTTCCTTCGTGATGAAACCATCATCTTTTCTTTTTAGGGTATAACTCGACGATTAAGTTCTCGTATTCGATAAAACATTTTATATTGGTTGGAAAAGCTTCTATCTTATATATGGTAAAAAAAATTGGATTGTTAACATACCATCATGTCATGAATGATGGTGCAATACTGCAAGCCTATTCCCAAGTAACTGCTCTGCAAAAGCAATTCAAAAATTCAACCGTGGAGATAATCGATTATCGGATAAAAAGCATGGAGCGTATGGAATTCAAATTCAACTTTACAAAGGCACTTTTAAGATTAAAATTTTCTAAAGTAAAAAGGTATGTAAAGTTGAAGCGGTTCGTAAAAAACAATCTACCTTTGAGTCGCGATCGCTTGATATCTGATGATTACAACGAAGCTATAAATTATTTAAAAAATAGATATGATGTGATTGTCGTTGGAAGTGATGAAGTATGGAAATCTATCTGTGATGACTCAAAAAGACCATTTCCAAATATATACTGGTTATCTCCTGAGATAAAATGTATAAAAATTGCTTTAGCAGCCTCAGCTAATCGGTGTGATTTCAACACAATTGGGATTAAGAAAAAAGAGATCGGAAGAAAACTTCTAGAAGATTTTGACTTTATAGGCGTGAGAGATCAACACACTATCGATTTTGTAAAAAGTTTAGGTGTTAAAAACAAAGAGATATTAAAAGTACCAGATCCGACTTTTACATACCGTTTTAACAAAACCGATGACAGAATTATCGGAAAGAAGTTAAAATCTAGAGGGTTGGATTTGAACAAACCAATTTTGTGTTATAGACTCGGTATTGGAGGTGAAAAGGGAGAACTATGCCGAAAAGCTAAAGAATATTTTGAGAAAAAAGGTTATCAAACTGTAAGCATAGGGGGACGTAATCAATATGCAAGTATTGATGTCGGTGATATGTTCAATCCTTTTGAATGGGCGAGGGTTTACAAATATTTTGATTTCTGCATAACCGATCGATTCCATGGAAGTATCTTTTGTTTAAAGAACGGTACACCCTTTTTGGCTGTCGAGGATGATGATTACTACAAGGTTATCAGAAGTAAGATTGTTGATCTTCTAGATGATTTTGATATGTTGGAGCATTATCTGTTCTTGGATGGTTCCGGTTACGATCTAGAGAGTATTTTGAAAAATATTGAAAACAACTTTTCAGAGAAATTAGTTAAGAAAAAAGTTAAAGAGATGGAAGAAAGATATTACGAAGTATTGGATAAAATCGGGAAATTGTTATGGGGCGTATCAAAATGAAAAAATCTTTCGTAGAACCACCCAATAAAAATATCGCGTTCAAGGTAGGTGCACTATAAATGTTAAAAAGTATGTTAAACAAATTGATTACTTTTATAAAACTAGAGATTATTCACATCGAAAAACGATATTCTGATAAAAAATTACTGCCACAACTGCGATCACAAGTCCATGTTCTAGAAAAAAGAATCGGTGAAGGGGAAACAAATTTTTTAAAAGTGATCTCTGCTCGTAGATTATATTTTGAAGCAAAAAATAGAGATTTACTTTCTCTGGATGAAATAGATTGGTGCAATCACGTTTTGTTTGGAAAATCAAGGCATCAAAAAATTTCAGATAAGGATAATAATGAAATGTCGAGTGATCTGTCAACAATTATTGAAAATAGGAGAAGTGTACGTTTTTGGCAGGAATCTGACATAAGTGAAGAGGTGTTTAAAGAATTGGTTGAAGCTGCAAAATGGGCCCCATCCTCTTGTAATAAACAACCCTGGCGATTTATTGTGACAAGCGACAAAGAAAAAATAAAACTACTTTACACCGTAAAAGGTCAAAAATTCATAAAAGATGCCCCATATTGCATTCTTGTAATTATAGATAAAAATAGTTATGGAAACGAAGATGATTTTAGATATTTCTCAGGATTAGATGCTGGAGCAGCGATCCAAAATTTACTCTTGAAGGCAGAAGAATTAGGGCTCGGGGCCTGTTGGGTGAACTGGACACCCACTTCTGTTTCAAATAATCAAAATCAGAAAGTAAAAGAAACATTTAAAATACCAAGTGATTTTGACGTTATTAGTATAATCCCGATAGGAAAACCAAAGGAAAAACCTTCAGCTCCAAGCAGAAAAGATACTGAAAAAATCCTTTATTTCAAAAATTTTAACCCTGCCAAAGAAAGGAAATAAACCAAATCTATAGCTAATATAAAATGCAATCGGAGATAAAATGGTTAAGAATGAGACGCGGCCTGAATATATCAGAAAAAATATAGAATCCTCTATGATGGAAAACGGAAATAATGTATACTTCGATTCTTCTTATGTTAACAAAAGAAGATTTGTAAGCTATTGGTGTCAAATTAACGAGATAATAAAATTGGATCCTAAGTTGGTGTTAGAAATAGGTGTGGGAAATAAATTAGTTACTAATTTCATAAAATCAAAAGGAATCGATGTAGTTACTATGGATATCGATAAAAGATTAAATCCCAATATAGTTGGTGATATTACTTCTCTCCCTATTAAATCAAATTCATTTGATCTGATAGCATGTTTTGAAATTTTAGAACATATTCCTTTTAGTAAACTTAAAAAAACATTAAGGGAACTAAAGAGAGTTACTACTAGTTATGTTCTAATTTCGGTTCCCGATCAGAAGAAATGTATGAGAATCCGTCTTCCTTTTATAGGTAAATTAATGATAAAATATCCTAGTTTAAAGAAAATGAACGGTAAACCAGGTGGAACACATTATTGGGAAATAAATAGAAGGGGATATCCTCTAAAGAAAATAAAAGATATATTTGAAGATGTAGGTTTTAATATCGAAGATACATACAGGTTGTTTGAAAATCCATACCACAGATTTTTCATTCTGAAAATATAGAAATATCGTTTTTTCGACACATCCATTTCATAATTAAGAAATTAGGAATCTAATGCAAGAATTGAAATGTGTTATAATTCATCCTCGTAAACTCTTCAAAAAGTCTATTTCTTTTTTATCAAAACCTCTTATATAGTACAGCGAACTGAAATAAACAGTGATCCCTACGATGATCAAAAAGAATGGATTATCCCACATGTTCAATCCTATCAGATAGAGAGCTATTCCCATCAATGTGGATGCGAACACTATCTTAACGATAGGCCGGTAGTCAATTTTGATCGCGAATTCTCTATAACAAAAATTGATGACTAGTACAGCGATGATCAGATAGGAAATGAAGGTTGAAATAGCTGCACCAACAATACCTATTTTAGAAATCAAAATGAGGTTTCCAATTACGTTTACAACCGCACATAATCCCCAATAATAGGAGATCAATTTAGTTCTCTTCTTTAGGAATATGATATTTTTGAATATAGTGTAAACGCCTATCATTATCCCGATAAAGGCAGTTAACACAAGTATTATGTAACCTTCTTGGGCAATTTCAGGAGTTGTCAGTAGCCTGAGTATTGGCTTTCCAATGATTATTATACCAACAGCTGCCGGGATGGCTAACAATAAAAAGAATTTTAAACTCAGATTTAGGATACGTTTTACTAGTGTGATATTGTTTTTTTCATAATAATCGGAAAGCGCAGGAAGCAATACGATCCCCAATACGCCTGATATGAATATAGATAATTTTAATCCTAGAGAATATCCTGGCGTGTAATAACCTACAAACGTGGCACCTAATATGAGACCGATAATGTACCTGTCGCTGATATCCACTATGAGATGTGACATACCAGCGGGCATAGCAGGAAGGCCTAAAGACAAATATTCCTTTACAGACGAAAAAGCAGGTTTTTGATATGGAATTCTCCGGAATAAAATCATAAATAACGCAAAAGAGAGTATTGCCTTTGATATCAGCATGGCATAAATTGGACCCCATATTCCATAGCCAGATAATACTAAGAATATAGCGAGAACAACAAATCCATAGGTAGAAAGTACGTTTATTATAGCATATTTCTTCATCTCTCTGAATGATCTTAAAACAGACAAAAAGATAGCATCTAAAGATGATACAACTATTATGGCTGCGACTACTCTAACGATAGCAATATTTCCATCAAATATTGCATTTGCGAGAAGATTAGGGAAGGAATACAATAACACCGCAAATAAAGCTGAAACCAATGAAGTGAGGATGATAATCGAATAGAAGTCCTTACCCATATCGGCAGCATTTTTTCCTGGGAATAGTCTGTTTATTGATAATGGAAGACCCAACCTGATTATCATCACAGATAACGATACCGTAACACTTACTTGTGCCCATAAACCGTATCCGTATGCCCCTAAATTCTTTGTTAAAACAGGTAGTAAAACGATACTGGAGATAGCGGTAAGTATGGTCGATACCCCGATTATCCCGATATCTTTAACTGTTTTCCTTAGGGTCATCAAGCAGTATATTTTATCTGCATACTTAAAATCTGTTGTTTAATAAGATGGCTTTAGTTAAGCTATATTCTCTATGAACATAGCCAAAGCTGTTTTGAGTGGGCGTATTACCAAAATAACTCAAATACTGACTACTCAGGAGAGAGATCTACCCCTCCTCCAGCCCCCCTCGGATGGCTGTCCTTATCCCGTCTTTGGGTGCATAACCCCACCACAGATGTTCGCCGTTGACGAAGATGGCTCTGGATATCTGATAACGCTGGAGGATCTCACCATCGTCTGCGCAATATTCGTTCAATCGGACTTCGTTCCCGAACTCTGCGAAAACTTCCCTGACCCTTTGTGCTTCGATGACACTGGTCTGGCAGAAGGTGTTCCAAAAAAGATCGACCACCACCTTACCGGGAACGGATCCGTGATCATAGTTCGGTGTCGGTGGTGTTGGAGCTTCCGCTGTATCGTCGAACATTTTCCAGTATAATTTCTCGGTATCGTTGGGATCTCCTGAGCATCTCTCGAACCCGACGGATCTGAAAAAGGCCGCGGGCATGAACCAGTGTTCGTGGTCATAGGCTGTGGTGACCAGGGCCTTTTTACCTTGCTTGACGGTCTCTTCTTCAGCAGCGTTGATCAACGCTCTTCCAACACCCTTGCTTTTACCTTTATCGAGTACGTATAAGCACGGGATCACCATGAGGTCTTTACCCAGGGGGCCCCAGGGGCTCATCTCTATGGGTATCATGTAAAGAAATCCCACACTTTCATCTTCCCATAAAGCGACTTTTACTCTCATCCCTTTTTCGAGTTTATCCCGGATCCATGATCTACGTATCTCCGAGCAAACATCGATCTCTTCAGATTCATGAGTGTGGGGGCAGGTGCCCACGAAGTACTCGTCTTCGGGGCTCATATCACGTATCTCAAGGGATGACATCTTCTACGATATATGGTATTAAAGTGAAGAACT
>CAYQAE010000090.1:0-3398 GCA_964415445.1 uncultured archaeon
AGATTCAATCAAGTATTTCAAAAACAATGGGTAATCCTGCAAGTTCATTTGTAGCAGGAGCTGCACTCACTGCTACGGTTCAGAGTAGCAGTGTTACAACATCTTTATTAGTTCCTATGTCAGGTGCGGATGTTATTACGATTGAAGAAGCATATCCTTATACTTTGGGTGCAAATATCGGAACAACAATCACAGCAGCAATCGCAGCTTTGTCTTTAGGTGTAAATGCAGCAATATCTATAGCTTTTGCTCATTTAGTATTTAATATAATCGGAACTATTATATGGTATCCTCTACGTAGTGTTCCTATTCGTATTGCTAAAAAATTTGGTGAATTTGCAAAAAATCACAGTGTATCGATAATAACTTATGTCATTAGTATTTTTATTGTTTTACCTTCAATTATATTATTTATATTTGGGGTGTTGTAAAAGATGTTCAAAAAGCTTTGGGATGTTTTGAAAAAAAGAAATGTATTAGAGAAAGCATTAGCTGATACTACAAAGATGATTAAAATATCTAAAAAGCAATTTAAGAATGCATTTAAATCGTTGTTAGAAAATGATAATGATTTAGCAAAAAAAGTTATTAAAAAAGACAAAAAATTAAATGATCTCAAAATTAAAGTAAGAGAGAGAACTTTGGGTTATTTAGTTGGATCTACTGAAGTTGATTTGAGTTATACCATTTTAATTTTAGATGCTGCAACAAATTTAGAGAGAGTGGGCGATTATTGTACAGAAATATCAGGTTTGGTTATAAGTTATCCTAAACCAATTGATAGAGAAGATACTTATCATGGAATTATTCTAAAGTGCTATGATGCAATTTATGGGATGTTTGATCGAACTGAAAAAGCAGTGGATAAAGATAGTGATAGAATTGCAAAAGAGATGATTGCACAACATAAAAATACTGTTAGAACATTGACAAATGAAATTATAGATAAATTAAATACAGAAGATCATATAAAGACAAAAAGAGCAATTAGGTTAGCATTACTTTCACATTTATTTAGAAGAATTAGTGCCCATTTGGCAAATATTTCAGAATCTGTAATTACTCCAATTCACAAATAAAAAATTTATTGGGATAATTGAGATTCTTCTTCTTTAGTTAGGTGGTTAATTATATTTTCGCATATATTTGCAGAATATTCGCCAGTTCTTCTGATACTCTCTGAGATATAACTTAGAGCAATTCCTATTTTACCTTTAAATTTTATTGCTATATCATTTATTTTTTCAAAATATGATTGAGATTCTTCAGTATAATCTATGGTGGCATTTGCTGATTTTATATCTCTTTTGTTCCATGATTTAACACTTTTAGTTAAGATCTCTAGTGAAACTTCACTAGCAGCACTAATTGCATCTATTATTTCTTGATCTATTTTTTCATCAATTATCTTGCAAATATTGTTTGCTATCTTTACAGCATGATCTCCAATCCTTTCTAATAACCTACTTACCAGATAATAAAAAGTAGCTTCTTCTTGGGTTACACTCATTTTTTTACATAATGTGGCATCATTAAGTACTAAATTAAACTGTCTTGATACTAACCAGTGTAATTTGTTTACTTCTCGATCACGTCTATCTACTTCTTCAGCTATACTTTTTTCTCTTTTTTTCAAAGTTTTAATTGCATCTATATGCATTGTTCTAGCTATTATTGACATTCTATTCATAGTTTTTGAAAAAGGCATTTCACTTGGGTCTAGCAAATCTTTTATTGTGATATACTTGATGTCTTCTTCAATAATTTCAGTACCTATTACTTTGCGAGTAAAACTGTTAACTGAATCACGCATAAAAGGTTTGAGTCCTTTACGGGAGATAACTTTTATAGTTGAGAATCCACTGATGTATGAGCCAATCAAAAGGCGAAAAAGATATTCAGAGGATTTAATATCATCAATAATAATTTTCTTTTTTTTATATATTTTTTCTGGACTTGTTTTTGGTGTTACTATTAATGTTCCATCATCTTGTGGTATTAATCCCAGCGCATAGTTTTTCTTTATATTATGTTTTGATATCCACTCCTTTGGAAGAGTAAGGACATATGAAGATCCGCCTGATAATTGAACTTTTCTAATTTCCACTTATGGTCACCTAAATATATCTAAAAGTATATGATATTTAAATTTTCCTATATATATATAGTTATGAATATATTTTCTATTATACTCTATAGAGTATAACGAGAAAGTATATATTTAAATTAAAGATGTATTTTTTCTTAAGAAAGAAATATGGTCCCAAAATAATTGCAATTTGGATAATATTGTCATTTTGAGGTAGGTATGGGTTGTTGAATATAAGAATCTTTAAATTAGTTAAGGAAAAAAAGATTAAATTAGCATTTATTTTTATTTTAGCTTTTTTTATTTTATCTAAAACAGCAGCTATTACTTTTGATCAAAAAATTATTGAAGATGATTATACTTCTGCTAATGGGTGGTATATTGCTTCAGGGGAATTTGAATTAACTGACACAGATCCAGCTGTAACTTACCTATATGGGATTAATTTATGGTTAATTGATTATTCAGCAGATCCTTATTTTAATGAGATTGATATAAAAGTTTTAAAAGGCGGACATAGTACCTTTGAGGGCGGAGAAGTAATTGGGCAAGAAATTTCAACTATTCCTTCTAATATAGGTGATATAAATAATCCAACTTCAGTTTATTATTCTTTTTCTAATCCAATTAGGATTGAGAAGAATATATTAGAAGATTATTATTTATCTGTAGAGATAGCTGATCCTGGAACTCCAAATCGTTATTATTGGGCAAAATGTTTAGATGGATCTTCAGGCGACGGAGACGATGAGTCTAAATCGTATATTTTTACTGGGCTTAAATGGGCTTATGATGCGAGTGATTTTTTATTTAGCTTAAAAATTTCTAATGAAATTGAAACAAAATTCAATATTTCAAATCCTCAAAATGAATACGATGCAGCTGAGCCTATAACATTTTCTGCATATCTTGGTGAATTAATAGATGATACAAAAAAATTAGGATATGAAGAAGTTAAATTTTTAGTTGATGGTGAAAAAATAAAAACTCTAAATACCGATAGTAGTGGTTATGTGGATTATACTTTCTCAGCTGATGATTTAAATTTAGATGGTGGATCTCATAGAATCACATGGGAATATGATGGCAATAATTTAAGTGATCCTATCTATCTCGGGTGTAAAAAAGATATTTATATTGATATAATTAGATCAGGTAATACTATAACAATCGAAGATAATACACAAGAATATGAAGGAAAAATAGTTGGAGGGTATATTAAAAAGACTTCAAAGCATCTTCCTACCTTAATTTCTGCATCTTATCAGGATTTAAATGGTGCACCTATCACAGATGGATCTGTTCGATA
>CAYQAE010000090.1:3408-7035 GCA_964415445.1 uncultured archaeon
GTTAATGGTACAGAAATTGCATCAGGAAAGCTTCTTGATTTAGATGGTGACGGAAATTATACTGCTTATTGCAACGGGGTGCCAGATGATACTTCTTTGGTTTTAGAGATTTTTGGTGAAAAAGAAGGAAATTTTGTTGCAAAAGGTAGATTTTATCCAAAGGTTAGTTCTCAGGCAGAAGAAACATATAGTTCAAAAAAAATTGCTGAGATGATATTCATGCTTTTGATGTCTTCAGCTATAATAGTAGGTGCAGTTGGAGTGATGGAGAGATTTTTTGAAAAAAATGGGGGTCAGTTTTCCATTCCAGATTCTAAAGAGCCAGTTCCAGAAAGAGTAGAATCGCAAAATTCGTCTAAAAAATAAATACCATAAGAGGTTTATTAATAATACTCCATATATTAACATGTATTATCTATATATATCTATAGAGTATGATGAGAAAATATATATCTAAATTTCATTTCTATAATTTATGACTTTATAGATGAGAGAACTCGTCTTTGATAGTTTTTGTAAAAATTCTTTATTTTTAGATTTAGATAAATCTATGCTTGTTTCTCGCAAAATAAATCTAATTTGGATAACAAATTATAAAAAAAATTGAGAAAAATCATGAAAAAATATAAGTATTTAATAATAGTAATAATAACTGCGACATTTTTTACGTCAATTTCAAATAGTCAGAACACTGAAAACACAAACATAATATCAATTCAAAAAATAAAGACGGCTGATATAAATGTGGACATTACTGAAACATGGAGTGCTTCAGGGACTACTAATGATCGAATTAGAATATCGGATTTAAGCGATATTTCTGAAGTGACACATACTATTCAGAATGTGATACTAAATACTAGTGATTATCGTTCAACGACCGGAAATTATGGTCATTGGTTGGCAAATCGTACTTTCCAGCTAAATGCACCTAGCTCGGAATTTAGTGTGGAAGGATTTATCCCTTTTCACCGTCAAGGTGACCATACTGATTCTTGGGACGGAACCATCAATTTTTATGTTGATGGTACCTTAATTGACACAAAAGTTGATCAGGTGACTTCTGCTGGGAATTTTAATTTCAATTTTCAATACAACGGACAAACTGCGAATGAATTTACGCTTGAAGGCGTTTTCGAGCAAGATACGGAGTTTCCATTTGATAGGCATCCTCTTTGGAACATGAGTGGACCTCAGCCCGGAGGAGCACCATGCTATGATTTCGATGTTTTTGAAACATACACGGCTGGGGAAGTTAATTTTCAGGTAACAGAAGATACTAGTGATTTTCGATATGCATTGATCGAAGCAGATATAACTTTGAATTATTATTGCCAAGTTGAATCAGTATTCACTATTCAAAGTAGTGAAGATGTTGTTTCAATATCTGATGATCAGCCTCTTGTGGGTAGATCTGGTGATAATATTTCATTAATAATCACTGATGCTATTGAAATCACAGAGGTGGAGTATCAATGGGATTTAGGGGATTGGAAAATTTTGGAAGAACCATATATTCTAAGTTTTCCTTCTGGTGACGGAAATCATTCATTGAAAATTAAAGCTGTTGATAATAACAATAATGAATACTTCAACAGTTTTACTTTTGAAACGGATGATACCGCGCCTAAAATCACTTTTAATATTCCAGAAGGGGCATATGTCATTGAAGGCAGCGATATAGAAATTGAAATAAATGAAAATGTTGTTTTATCCCAATATAAATGGGACGATGATATTTATATAGATCTCCCACCAGATAATAATGTTAAACAACCTAATAAAATAGGAGTCCATCAATTACATATAAAAGCTAGGGATGTTGCTGGAAACCAAATAGAAGTTACTTTAGAAACAATAACTGCTTTGAAAGCAATTGCTGTATTTCTAGGATACAAATTAATGCAAGTCGGTATAGCACTATTTGTGGGCATTTTTGGTGGATCTTTAGGATTAGGAATTCATTGGTTCTACAAAAAGACCAAAGATAAAGATGCAAGAAGTGGAATTTATTTTGGATATGGCTTTACTGCAGCTTTTTCTTTGGGAATATCAGTGCAATTGATATTCCTAGAATATTTGATAACAATGGTTATTGGATCGTTGTTACTTGCATTGTTTTATTTGTGGAAACAGCAAAAAACATTGAATTCTAAGGACCTATCAAAATGGTTATTATTAGGATTACAACTGATTTCTGGCCCGTTTTTAGGAATATTTATGATTCTAAAAGATAGTTTATTTGGATTCTTTGCACTAATGTATATTTTTTCACTTGAGATGTTTTCAGTAGGGATGCTCTTGCATTACACTGGTGAAGAAATATATGAATTCAAAAAAACAAAATTTCCAGAAAATTACAATCAAAAAAAGCTGCTTTCGGATAGCATAACACTAGCAGGCGCAGCAATGATGTTGGTTCTTTCCATAGTTGAAGTAGCATTGATTTTTACTTCACTAATGAGTCTCTTAGATCATGTGGCTTCGATTTTATTTACAACTATTGCACTGATATATGCGGGATATTTCCCTAAATTTATAAACGCTCACAAAGAATCAACACATTTTATTGGAGATCTATTACGAAGTAGCTCCAGTGCCATTGCATTTCTGATGTACTTTGTAGTCTAAAATTTATTTTTTTATTTTTTATTCTATATCTCTCCTTATTACTATAATGTTACTATATATTTCTATAGTATCTATCGAGAAAGTATATAATTAAACTATGATTTACTTTTCTTTGGTGATAAAAATTAGAAAATATACACGAGTTGGAATTGCACTCTCTGCAATTGTAGCTTTGATTGCGCCAGTATTTTTAGCTGGTTGTTTGGGTGATGATAAGACTGAGATAGAAATAAAAGGATCAACTACAGTTTTACCTATTGCAGAAGCAGCAGCTGAAGCTTATATGGATGACAATGACGATGTGGAAATAACTGTAAGCGGTGGCGGATCTAGTAAAGGTGTTGAAGCAGTAAGCCAAGGTACAGTTGATATTGGTATGGCTTCCCGAGAACTTAAATCTTCTGAAGATACAGGGGAGTTAATTAAACATGTTGTTGCAAAAGATGGAATTGCTATTATTGTCAATACAGCTAATACAGTTACAGCCCTAACAATGGATCAAGTAAAAGCAATATATAATGGAAGTATTACTGATTGGAGTACTTTGGGTGGATCTGGAGCGATAGTTGTAGTTGGACGAGATAGTGCATCAGGTACACGAGCAACATTTGAGGAATTAGTAATGGACGACCAAGAACCTACAACAGCAATGGAAGAAAAAAGTTCAAATGGGTTAGTCCATAGTATGATTAAAGAAACTCCAGGGGCAATTGGATATGTCGGTTTAGGTTATGTAGATAGTGATGTGCAGGGTGTAGATATTGATGGTGTAACACCTTCTGTTGCAACAGTACAAGATGGAACATATCCTATATCAAGGGATCTCAACATGTTTACTAAAGGTCAACCTAGTGGAGCTGTAAAAGAATTTATTGAATATATACAAAGTTCAGAAGGTCAATCAATTGTTGAAGCAGAGGGTTTTGTGCCACTAAGTTAGTTAAAAAATAATTTCTCACCATTTTGGTGAGCAATATCTTTTTTTTATTATTTAAT
>CAYQAE010000091.1:0-6993 GCA_964415445.1 uncultured archaeon
ATTCTTTCAAAGATAAATGGAAAAGATAAAGAAAAAGAAGAAGATAATAATTATCTTTAACTTTAATATTTTATATGTTAAGATAACTTTTAGTGCTCTTAAGATGCATTTTGTCAGTTATTGCTTCTAGATCTGTTATATAATTGGTCCAACCACAAGCAGGACACTTATACATTTCTTTATTATTCATATAATCTGTTTTTTTATATTCCATCTCTACAAGTTTATGTTTTTTCTTACATCTTATGCAATACATTTTATGAAACATAATACTCACTTTTTAGACAACCATACAAATTATGTATTGAAGTATATGCAAATATATTGTTTTTGATATTTAATACTTTCGGTTTTTTATTTAAAAAATGTAAATTAGAAATTAATTAATATCCCTTATGATTTTAATTTTATTTTAGTTTGTTTGTTGGGGAATAAAAATGGATATAGAAGAAAAAATTAGCAAAATAAAGAATAACACAGTTGAAATACTTGTTGAGGGAGATTTAGAAGATTTATTAAAAAATAATGATAAGTTAAATGGATATATCGGTTTTGAACCTTCTGGTAAGGTTCATCTAGGGTGGAAGATATGTGTAAATAAGATAAAAGATTTAATAGATGTTGGCGTGGATATGACCATACTCTTGGCTACATATCATGCTAAAATTAATGATAAATTTTCTGGAGATATTGAAAAAATTAAAGCATGCGCTAAATACATGCAACATTGTTTTTGGGCTTTAGGGCTTCCAAAAGAAGTAAATTTTGTCTTTGTAGAGAATATTATTTCAGATCTAGATTATTGGGAAAAAGTTCTTAGAATAGCAAAAAAGCTTTCCCTAGCCCGTGTGAAGAGAGCAATGACTATTATGGGCAGAAATGAAGCTGAGCTAGATACAGATTTTTCAAAATGTATTTATCCTTGCTTACAAGTTGCTGATATATTTAAATTAGATGCAGACATTTGTTATGGTGGAATAGACCAAAGAAGAGCTCATGTATTGGCTAGAGAAGTTGCACCTAAATTAGGATTTAAAAAACCGGTAGCTATACACACTCCACTTCTTATGGGTTTAAAAGGCACTAGTAGGATGGATGTTGATAAGAAAGATTCTGAAATCGAAGCTAAAATGTCAAAAAGTGATCCTCTATCTTGTATATATATACATGATAGTAAAGGGGAAATTAAAAAGAAAATAAAGAAAGCTTATTGTCCAGAAGGCGATGTTAAATTAAATCCTATTTTAGATATTGTAAAATATATAATTTTTCCAGAGTTAGGTGAATTTAATATAAAAAGACCACCTAAATTTGGTGGAGATATTCATTTTTTCTCATATAAAGAATTAGAAAATGTTTTTTCTAAAAAAGAATTGCATCCTTTGGATCTTAAAATGGCTGTTGTAGATATTCTAGCGGATATTTTAAAGCCAGTTAGGAATTATTTTGAAAAAAATAAGGAAGTATTGAAATTAGTTGATAAAAATGATATTATAAGGTAATTTTGATGGTCGATTATTTATCTAAAGTAATTTCAGCAGATAAAAAATTTGATAAGTTTAGATTAAAAATAGAGAAAGATATACAAAGTAGAAAAATATATGAAGAAGTTTTTGATGAGGCCACGTTATATACTCTTTATAATCTTTCAAAAAAATTTTTTAGTGCTTTAGGTGGATGTATAAGTTCAGGAAAAGAAGCAAATATATTTTATGCGCTAGATAAAGATAATAACGAATTGATTCTTAAAATTTACCGTATTTCTACTTCTAATTTTCGTAAAATGGGCTCATATTTGGCTTTAGATCCAAGATATCCTTATAAAATAAAAAATCGCCGACAAATTATTTATAATTGGGTAAAGCGAGAATATACTAATTTAATAAAAGCGAAAAAAGCAGGTTGTTCTTCTCCAGATCCAATTGCTTGCAAAAACAATATTTTAATTATGGAATTTATTGGAAGTGGGGGCCAACCTGCACCAAAACTAAAGGATATTCAATTGAAAAATATAGAAGAGGTTTATTATGATGTTAGTGATAATATGAAAAGATTATATCAAAATAATATAATTCATGCAGATTTAAGTGAATATAATATTTTATATGAGAAAAAATGTGTTTTTATCGATTTTTCACAATCTTTAGCTGGAAGTTATGAAAATTTTGATGAATTTCTCCAAAGAGATATTAAAAATATAGTGAATTTTTTTCAAAAATTAGGTTTTAAGGCTAGCTTTGAAAAATTAAAATCATATATAGTTGGTGAAAATTAAATGGCAACCTGCCTAAGAATACCGCTAAATAGAGTTGGTGCATTAATAGGTTCACAGGGTAGAGTTAGAAAAAAAATTGAACATATAACTCAGACTTCATTAGATATAGATAGTAAATCAGGAGAGATCATGATTGAGGAGAGTAATGGTGATTCATTATCTGTCTGGAAAGCTAAAGACATGGTAAAAGCAATAGGTAGGGGCTTTGCTCCAAAAAAAGCATTATCTTTGCAAAATAGTAATTATTATTTTTATCTCATTGATTTACATGATTTTTTAGGTCAATCTCCTAAAAAACTAAAACGTATGAAAGGTAGGGTAATTGGAAAAGAAGGAAAAATGCGTAATTTCATTGAAAAATCAACTAAGACTTATATGTCTGTTTATGGTAAATCTATATCTCTTATAGGTACTCTTGGAGAAATTGAAGTTGCTAAAGAAGCAATAAAAATGTTATTGGGTGGAGCTGCTCATAGCACTGTAGTTAATTTTATAAATAGAAAAAAAAGGGATATAGCTAAAAAAGAAAGTGAATTAAAAAAATTAAATGCAAATAATAGGTGAATTTTGTGGCAGAGGAAACACAAGAGCGTTCAGCTGATGAATTATTTACTGAATTTAAAGCAATGAGTATAAGCGAATTTTTCAAAAAAAATAAAGCAATGCTAGGTTATACTGGAAAGATTAGATCTCTAACTACAGTTATTCATGAGGGTATAACTAATGGTATTGATGCAGCAGAAGAGGCTGGAATATTGCCAGAAATTACAATTTATATTCATGAATTAGGTGAAAATTATTATCGGGTTACTATTGAAGATAATGCCACCGGAATTCCTGAAAAATTTATCCCTGAAGTATTTGGAAGAATGTTAGCTGGTAGTAAAGCACATAGAAGAATGCAATCTCGTGGACAGCAAGGTATAGGTATATCTGGGGCTGTAATGTTTTCACAGCTTACTACCGGACAATACACAGAAGTTTATACTTCAACAGATAGTGATAAAGTTTTGTATGAGAGGGTAAAGGTAGATGTTCACAAAAATATAGGTAAAACTAAGAGCAAAAAGATTTTAGAAGATGGAAATTGGCGAGGAACTAAGGTAGAATTTGACCTAAAAGAAGTAGTATATAATCGATCTAAATATGCTCCTTATTATTATGCAAAAATGACTTCTATGGCTAATCCTCATCTTAAATTAACAATAGTTGAACCTGATGGTAAAAAAACTATTTTTGATAGAGTTACAAAAGAAATTCCTTCTCGTCCAAAAGAGATACCACCACATCCATATGGAGTAACTCCTGATGATATATTATCTTTTGCAAGATTTACTGATAAGAATAAATTAACTTCATTTTTTACTGATGAATTTTGTAGAATATCTTCGCCTAAAGCAAAAAAGATATGTGAAATATCTGGACTCTCTCCTAAATTAAAACCCCAAAAGTTAGAATGGAAAGATGCAGAGGCAATTATCAAAGCTTTTGGTGAAATTAAATTTTATGCACCACCCACAGAAGGTCTCCAACCTATAGGTCAAGGGGTTTTAGAAGAAGGTGTAAAACAGATACTAGAGCCTGAATTCATAATTGCACTCACTAGAAAACCAACAACTTATAAAGGAGGTATCCCATTTTTAGTTGAGGTAGCATTGGCTTATGGAGGTCTAGCAGGCGGTGGAGAGAATAAGATGGAAGTTTTAAGATTTGCAAACCGTGCTCCACTTTTGTTTGAAGCAGGAGCTTGTGCTATTACTGAATCAATTAAGAAGATTGATTGGAAAAGATATGGTATAAAAGATTTAGATAATTCACCAGTTTCAGTTTTAGTTAATTTAGTTTCATCGCATATCCCCTATATTTCTGCAGGTAAAACTGCAATAGCCGATGAGAAAGAAATAATTAAAGAGATTAGACATGGAATCATGGATGCAGGTAGACGTCTTAAACTTCATCTATCGCGAAAAAGAAAGATTTATGAAAAGACTGCCAAAAGAAAAACAGTGCTAAAATATGTAAATGAAGTTGCAGGTGCGCTTACTAAATTAACAGGTAAAGACCAAAAACAAGTAGAGGGAGCTTTATCTGAGTTAGTTGACAAACGTTTTGCTTGATGTGGGTGTAGGATTTGAAATGTGTTATTTTAGGTGCTGGATTTGGCACAAGATTGAGACCGCTTACTTTCGATAGATCTAAACTTCTGATTGAGATTGCAGGAAAACCTATTATTCAACACTTAATAGATCTTTTTTTAGAATTTAGGATAAAGGACTTTATTTTAGTAGTTGGCCATGACATTGAGGGCTTAAAGAGGTATTTTGAAAAAAAAGACCAAGATATAAATATTGAATATGTTTTGCAAAATGAAATAGACGGAACAGCTTCTGCAGTTGGGATAGTTGAACCTTTAGTTGAAGATGAATTTATAGTAGTAAATGGAGATGTGCTTTTTTCTTCTAAATTTTTAGAGGGTTTGTTAGACAAAAAAGGATTTGCAATGAGTTTATCTGAAGTAGATGATCCTACACAATATGGAACTGTTGATATATCAAATCATTTAGTTAGAGATATATTTGAGAAAAAACCAAATTCAAAATCAAATCTAGCCAACGTTGGTATTTATAAATTTCAAAAGGAAATATTTTCTGCTATAAAAAATACCAAAAAATCTTCTCGCTCAGAATATGAGTTAACTGATTCTCTTAAACTTTTAATAGACCAAGGTAGTGAAATTGAGGCAAATGTAGTATATAGTTGGTGGTCTGATCTAGGTAGGCCTTGGGATTTGTTGGATGCAAATAAATATTATTTATCTAGGATTTCTGAATCTAAAATTGAAGGTAAAATTGAAAAAAATGTACATATCGATGGAAATATTATTTTAGGTAAAAATTCTCTAATAAAAAGTGGTTCATATATTGTAGGTCCGTGTATTTTTGGTGATAATACAAAAATAGGTCCAAATTGTTCAGTTCGTCCATATGCTTTTGTAGGGGATAATTGTAATATTGGAAGTAGCGTAGATTTAAAAAATTCAATTATTATGGATGATACGAATTTAGCTCACCTAAACTACGTAGGAGATAGTATAATCGGTCGCAATTGTAATTTAGGAGCAGGGGCTAAAATTGCAAATGTCAGACACGATAAAAAAACAATAAAGATGAAAATTAAAAATAAATTAGTTGATTCAAAGAGAAAAAAATTAGGGGCAGTTTTAGGGGATAATACTAAAATTGGAATAAATGTATCGATTTATCCTGGTAGAAAAATTGGGCCAGATTCTTTTGTAGATCCTTCGGCAGTAGTTGTAAAAAATATTGGAGAAGGAAAAAGATATACTTCTGAAGGAAAAATAATAACTATTTAATTATTTTTTCGAGGCAGTAGGGTAGTTTGGGATTTTTTAACTGTTATAGAATTTGTTAGGTTTTGGAAAATTGATAACAAAACTTTTCAAGAATAAAAATATTTAAAAGTCAATTGACTTATAAGTCATGTGACTTAAATTGATAGATCAAATTTATCCTAAATATCAAAAAGAATTATTCACAAATAGAAAGGAAGAGTTAAATTTCTTAGAAAAGACAAAAAAGCAAATTGAAAAGTATCCAAAACACATTAATATCGTTGGATTAAGAAAGATTGGAAAAACTTGGTTATTAAAAGAATTTTTAAGTAGGAATAGAGATCTAAAATTTGTTTATGTAAATGTGGAGGAAATTATCACTTCACCTGAAATATTTGCTATAAAATGCATTGGAAAAATATGCTATTGGATATATGGCGGGAGAGAATTAGATTATATTGACTATTTTACAATTTCCAATATGAATATTAAAATAAAATCAAAGTCAATAGATAAAGTACTCACAACTTACAACGATCTTATCAATAAAAGAAAAATTGATTATGCTTCTTTTCTAACGCTTATATTTTCTTTTGTGGAAGAGATAGCAGAGGAGATAAACAAAAAAATAATTGTAATATTTGATGAATTTCAAGATATACTTTCTATAAATAATTATAGAAATGTAGATGTGCTAAAAATATACAGAAGATATGTTGAAAATGCAAATAATGTATCTTATTTTATCGTGGGGTCTTCTATAAGCCTTATGAAAAAAATTTTAGGTCATAATAGTCCGCTATTTGAATTATTTAAAGAACTTTCTTTAAAATATTTCTCAAGAGATGATTGTAGGATTTTAATAGAAAAAATATTGCCAAATATTGATGAAAAATCATCTAATTTGATCTATTATTTAACTAAGGGCCACCCTTTTTATATTATGAAGATTTGTGAAGATTTAATAGATAAGAAAATAGATGAAGATATCATAAAATCTACATTTATATCTCAGGTATTATCTAAAGAAAATGCGATCTACAAACATTGCTATTATGTGTATAAAATCTCTCTAAAAGAGGCTAGAGGTTACAATAACTTAAAAGTGGTCTTACAAATCTTATCACAAAATGAAGGATTAGGTGTACTTGAAATTTCTAAAATAGTGAAGAAACCTACTCCTGCAATAGAAGATGCAGTTGAGGAGCTTATAAAAGTGGATTTACTAAAATATAATAGCGAAAAAAAGATATTTTTTATTGATCCTGTTTTTAGATATTGGGTAAGCTATTTTGAATTTGGAATAGAAATTGAAGATTTTTCATTAAAAAGGACTTTATTAGAACTAGTTAGAGATTTAGATAAA
>CAYQAE010000092.1:0-6979 GCA_964415445.1 uncultured archaeon
CTGATTTATAGTTTATTATACTTTTAATATGTTTTAAATGTTAATATTATTTTAAAAAACAATCTATATCTCATATAGATCTATTTAATGTCTACATTTGATTTATATTACTATTGGTCATTTCTCTGAAATATAATATATAAATCTGTCCTCATGTAAATAGAAGTATACCCGTTTATAGGGTAAAAATTTTTACTCTACTTAGAAATATTTTATTATCTAAAAACACAACAATTTGTCTTCAATTGTCTAAAATTAATACTAAATATTGCTAAATACTAAAATAGTTTATATGATACTTTAGTTTATCTAAATAAGATTAAAAATATAAACCAAAATATTTGATGTTTAACTTACATTTATCACTATGATATAAAAAAATTCAAGTAATTTTCAAATCAAAATCAAAAATAAGATAAAATTAGACTTTTTTTCATTTTAAAGACTTTAATTATGGTATCAATATATCTTTCGATATATTGCTTTAATTCATATTTTTTTGCAAGCTCCTTTAGATCAAAACAAATAATAAGTGCTAAAGAATCTAAAACATCTTTTATACGTTTAGATGCATCTCTTTTTTTAGCTTCAATGCCTATTTTCTTTAGTTTTAGTAGAGTTTGTGGATTTGGAATTTTTATTTTGTTTCCAAAAACATCTTTTTGGATGAAATTGTTGAAATTTTGGGTATAAAAAGAATTGCACCTGAAGTGCTCAAAACTTTGCAATTTGAGACAGTATAATTAAAATATTCTTTTTATATCATAATGTTTACTGCAGTTGTTGATTTTAGTTCTAATCTAAAATCATTTCTAAAAACTCTCGCGTTCTAACTACTTGAATTTTTTTTGAAAATCGTTCATTGAAAAAATGTGTATCTCCTGTTACAAAATAGTCAGGTTGATATATTAGTGCAGTTGCAAGTATTGGGACATCTTTGTCATGATCAATTAGTTTTTCAGCAGAAGAAAAATCTTCTTCAGTTTTTACAATTTCAATGTTTGCAATAAGTTCAGAAAGGATATGAGTTACATTTTTTTTGAATTTCCTCTTTATTACTTCATGAACTTGTTCTATTACAAAATCACATGTAACTATATCAAAAGAACCTGAATATGAAAGATCAATGAATTTAGATTCAATTCCTTCAAAAACTAATCCTGAAACTAGTGTGTTTGCATCAACAAATACTTTTAGTTTATTTTTTGTATTTTTTTTTCATAGAGCTGTCTTCCAACTTTTTCTAACTCATCCATGATATCTTTTCTAGTTAAACCTTCTTGTTTTGCTATTTTTCTAAGTTTACGTGCATTATATATTAATTCTAGCCTTCTGACAGCGTCTCGTATGGCTTCTCCTTTTGATGAATAGATCCCATCTTCTACTAATTCATCTAATTCTTTCAATTGTGTATCTGTTAATCTAACTTGCAAAGTTTGCATTGCCATATACATCACAATAGTAATGTTATTGTAATGCTATATAATCCTTTCGACTATATATCAATTCTTCTAATGGATGGTTTAACAATAAATTAGAACAAAATCTGCTTAATAAATAATTTTTGGAAGAGGGGATGCTTAATAAAATCAGTATAGTTTACATCTCTAAGATCTTAGCACCCTCATTATTTGCGTAAGTTTCAATTAGGTCTGCATCGACAAATTTTTCCCCTGTATTTTTTATTTCCTCTTTCTTAGCGAGAACATAGAAAGTAGGGCCAAATGAGCTTAGACCTACTCCGTAGTTTTTTGTAGTATATTCATTGTTTTTTGGATATTATTAATTGTTTTTACTTTATAAATATTTTAATTTCTAAAAAATATAGGAAAAGATTTAACTTCGTATGTTAGATAAATATTATAGGAAGATTTAATATGGAATATAAACTAACTACTCATGCACGTGACATGATAAAAGAGCGTCAAATATCCGAAAATTGGGTAGAAGACGCTATGTCTAATCCGGATCATACTGAAGAAAAAGAAGATGGAACAACTCACTATATCAAAAAGATTGTTGAATATGGTAATAGATATTTGAGAGTCATTGTAAATCCCAAAGGGTTTTTAGTTGTAACAGTCTTCTTTGATAGACGATTAAAGGGAGGTAATATATAAATGAGGCTTAAAGTAGACCAAAAAAATGATGCAATATATTTTAGGCTTGATGAAGATTCAATTGTAGAATCAGAAGAAGTTCAACCTGGAATTATACTTGATTATAATGACCAAAATAAAGTTATAGGTGTTGAAATTTTAGGTATTATAAAAAGAATTGCACCTGAAGTGCTCAAAACTTTGCAATTTGAGACAGTATAGTTGTAAATATTCTTTTTATATCATAATCTGTACTTTATGGTGCCTAAAAGATAGTATAGTTTATATCTCAGTGATTTTAGCACCCTCATTATTTGCATATGTTTGGATTAGATCTGCATTGATATATTTTTTTACTGTATTTTTTATTTTTTCTTTTTTAGCGAGAACATAGAAAGTAGGGCCAAATGAGCTTAGGCCTACTCCGTAGTCTTTTTGTAGTATATTCATTGTTTTTTGGATATTTTGGTCTGTGTTTTTTACTTCTAATTTTTTGAATCCTACATTTTGGATTTTATTGATTGTCTTTGAAAATAATCTTAGGTCATCTTCTAATATTGCGGGGATTAGGCTTGTAGTGATTAGGTAAGTTAGCTCTTTTACATCATCTAGAGGTATGGGGCAGTTATTTTTGAAGAAGTCTTTTTCTTTGTTTCCTGATAGGCCTTTATCATTTTTTGGGATGACTAAAGTGATAGGCCAGTTTGGAAAATTTAGGTGTGTGATAAGTGGTGCTACTTTTGTTTTTGAGTATCTTGTGGGTAGGAATTCTTTTTTGTCTTTGTGTCCTGCATCATAAATGAATCCGCCGAAGTTAAATCCGTGTGTTCCAATGGAAGAAGTTCCGCCTCTATTGAGTAGATTTGCAATTTCTATATAGTTTAAGTTGAGATTGTAGTATTTATTAATTAGTTGGCCTGTGGCTAAATTAATTTGTGTATTTGAACCTAATCCTATATGGTGGGGATATGAATCTATTTGAATTGAGGTTTTATTATCTAGATTAAATTTAGATGAAAATATTTGGTATATTTTTTTTGCTTCTTTGTTTTTTATATTTAGTGTATTTGATTTATTAATTGAAGCTTTAATATTAGGTTCATTAAGGTATAGGCCGATACTTCCGTCTAATCTATTGGATGATCCGTTCATATCAATTAGTGTGATATGAATTCTGCATCCAGTTTTGATATTTAACATAATTAAATTGTACAATAGTTTAGAATTTAAATATTTTAGAAAAAATTAATTTGGTATTTTTTATCTCGATTTTAAAATAACAATCAATAAAAATACAGCTATTAATCCTATAAATATATAAAAACCATATTTACTTAAGAAGTTCTCATCAGAATCTTCTTTAGTTAAAATTGAAGTAAAAGCTACATTATTAGTTTCGTTTGATTCTGATATATCATCATTTGGATCAATTACTACTTTTATTTCAGTTATGCTATGTTCAACTGTCCAGTTTATAGAGGCATTAACATATTCTGAATATGAAAAATCAACTAAAACTGAACCAATATATGTATCATTGGCATAAAAAGTAACATTTACATTTTTGATTATTTCGCCTTTCTCTTTTGATATTTTTGCAGTTATTGTTATGTTATCTCCTTTTTTTGGCTCATCATCTGAGAATAATATATCTTCAACATTCAAAAAGAGGTCATTTCGATCAAATTTATATGTATATACATTGTTATCCCAACATCCTGCAATAACTTCAGCCAATCCATCATTATCTAGATCTTTGGCTCGAACATTGACAACATAATTTTCATATTCATATTTTTTAATAAGTGCTCCAGTTGAGCTAAGTACACATACTGTGTTATTAGTTGAATTCATACCTGCGGTTCCTACAATAACTTCTTTTTTATTATCTGAACGTAAATCTGCGATATATACACTGTAGACCCAACCGGTTGTAGTATAATTCCAAATTAAATCTCCATCAGAAGATATAGCATATACTCCATGATCTCCTGAGCCTGACCCTCCAACTACTTCGTTTTTGCCGTCTGCGTTTATATCTCCTATTGCTGTTAGTCCTCTACCATATGGATTAGAAGTATCGCCTGTAGTGCTATATTCCCAAAGTTTTGTTCCATTTGATTTAATTGCAAATATTTTTCCCACTTCATCTGAGCCAGTTGCTATATCAGAAATACCATCGCCATCTAAATCTCCCACAGAAAGTGAATAGCAAACATCATTACCTACAGAAAAATTCCAAATTTGTGATCCTGTATGTGATATCAGGATAATTAATCCTTTTTGATCATTTGAAGCTCCAGTGCCTGCAACAATTTCCAATTTATTATCATCATTATAATCTATAACATCAACGTCTGATACATCTTGTGTTGCGTTGTAGTTCCATACTAAATCACCATCTTTATCTAATACTGTAACATTTTCACAATCAGATCCGATTATAACTTCAATATTACCATCATTATCAATATCTGCAGCTACTATATCACGTATTGCATTGCAAATGCCGACACTATAATTCCAAATCAAGTTTCCTTGATTTGATAGGGCATAGACCATCCCATCATAATCTCCTGCTAATATTTCTATGCTACCGCTATTGTCTATATCTTTTGGATATACAACATAGATTTTTGAACCTGTAGAATAATTCCACAAAAGTTCTCCATTTGAATCAATTGCAGCAATGAATCCATCATTTGCTCCATAGATTACTTCATTTAATCCGTCATTGTCTAAATCTGCAGAATCAACACAATATATATTTCCACCTGCGCTATAGTTCCATAATTTAGTAGGTAGGGCTTCTACATTAATTAATGAAAATAGAAAGAAAATTAGTATGAATATTTTTTTCATGACATTATTATTAATTTGCAAAATTTATATGGTTGGTTGTAAAGATTATGTAGATTAAATTTAGATGAAAATATTTGGTATATTTGTTTTGCTTCTTTGTTTTTTATGTTAAGTTATTTGATTTTTTTATTGATGCTTCAATATTTGGTTTATTAAGGTATAGTAAAGATCGGGAGTATAATTTTTAAATTCCAACTCTAGTTCTTATCTCAGATTTTAATCTCATTGGAGCAATTGCCATTTTAGTACGTAGACTATTTACTACTTCATTATAAACAGGTGCTGATCCTTTTGGATCTTCTAATGATAATATCATAGCAAATTTTATAGGATCTAATAATTCAACGCCATCTCTAAGTAATAAATTAATTCTAATTCTCCATTTATCAGCCTTTTTTGAACTATAGGTGGCATGAAATTGTTTTATAGGCCTCCATTTTTGCCCATCTTTAATTAAATAACTTTCATATGATTTGTTTAGATCTCCTAAATATGGATTTTCAGATAATTTTGATGTTTCTACTTCTTTACCATCCTCATTTTTATAAACCGATTGAAATGAGACATTTAGATTTGATCGAACATATTCACTACCAAAATTATAATTTAGGGGAGATTCTGCAACTAAAGTAATTTTTATTCTACCTCTACACGTTCCATCTGGTTTTTTTAACGAATCGGGCCAAGAAAATGGATATTCTATAAAAGAACCGGGAATTATTCGGTCTTCAAAGATTATTTTTATTTCAGAATCTTTGCAGCCAATTAAATTAGCTATTTTAGGAGGCTTTCCAAAACCTACATATTGCATTACGTCTTCATAATTGCTAATTTCTTTAGGTATTTCACTACTGTGTATTGCTAAAGCCTTGATTAAATTTAAAGATGGCGGTGGCGATAAATTATGAAAAATTAAAGATAATGTACGTGCAACTAGTGGAGCTGAATAGCTTGTACCAATATCTTCAATTAAATTCCCTTTGTCATCAAACGACATTATTCCCAATCCCTTTTTATGGAAATGACCATCATGATAATACAAATTACCACTGTAATGGACAAGTTCAGGTTTAACAATAAAACAAGGACCTGGACCTTTACAAGAATAAGAAGCAGGCTCATTTTTTTTAGTAAGGCTATTTTTAGCATCTTTACATGACAATGCACCTACTGTTATTGCTCGAACAGAGTCACCAGGGATTTGTAATTTATCTACTCCATCATAATCATCAGGTGGCCATCTTCTTTGTGAAATAGATTCATTATTTCCAGAAGGGAGAGTTATGATTATATTATGTTTATCCTGAAACTCATCTAAAAATGTAGCAAAAGAAGAAAACTTTTGATCTTCTACACTTTCATCTACTCCTAATGACATATTCCATATTTTTATACCGTGTTTTTTTGAAAGTTGAGGTACAGAATAATTTAATCTATCGATAATTTCATCTTCTGTTATTTTACCATCTTTTGGAATTATTTGTATATCTACAAATTGAAAACATTGTTCATCTGAACATATATCATCATTTAATTTATGTCCCATTGTAGCTAATCCAGCTACGAAACATCCGTGTTCGCAATTTCTATCTTCTTTTGGATCAAAAACAGTATTATCAATTATCCACGGACTTAAATTGCTGTGATCAGAGGGGATTCCACTATCTATAACTCCTAATTTAGGATATTCAATGTCTTCTGAAGGTTTTGGTACTTTGAATTTTTTTTCTTGGATATAAACTTTTTTAGGTTCGATTAATTTAAATTTAGGAAAGAAAGATAATGTTCTAACTGCAGGATGTTGGGATATTTTTTCAATTTGATCTTCATCAGCACCAATTATTTTCCAAATATTGCATTTTTCTAGCTTAGATATATTTTCTATAAATAATTTTAGTGATTTAATCCATCTGACAAATCTATTTCGTATATACTGATTAATTGATGGATTGTGGTCAAACAAAATAACTTTCAAATATGTTTTATCTTCTCTCATAGCTTTTGTCTTTAGCTCTTTT
>CAYQAE010000093.1:0-2896 GCA_964415445.1 uncultured archaeon
GTCGAAAATATTTAAATAAATTTCTATAAGAAAACTTGTTTATCTACAGAGCCTTTCTTACAAAACATTTATATACTACGATTTTAAACATATATTGAAGAGAGTTGAAAAGAAACCGAGAGTATGAATTTTTAACATGCTATTCTGTTTCACCAAATATTAAGATCAATGAACTTCAGAAATAATAATTAGAAGTAAATATACGGAGAATAAAAAATGTCATTTAAAAATTTAAATGTAAAGACGGAAATAATTCGAGCACTCAAAGATGAATCTATAGAAGTGCCAACAAAAATTCAAGAAAAATCTATTCCTCTAATAAAAGAAGGTAGAGATTTAATTGGTAAATCAAAAACAGGATCAGGTAAGACTGCTGCGTTTGCAGTGCCTATTATTGAAATGATAAGTCCAAACAAAGGACTTCAAGTTCTCATAATTACACCAACTCGAGAACTTGCTTTTCAGATTTCAGGTGAGATTAAAAAATTCGGAAAAAATCTTAATCTATATGTAGCAACTGTATTTGGTGGAGTTTCAATTAATCCCCAGATTTCTGCTATTAAAAAAGCTAATATCGTTGTTGGGACACCTGGAAGATTACTTGACCATTTAAGTAGAGGTACTCTAAACCTATCTAAAATCAGTTGTTTTGTTTTAGATGAAGCGGATAAAATGATTGAGATGGGATTTATTGAAGATATTGAAAAAATTCTTAAAAGAACTCCAAAAAAGAAGCAAATGCTATTGTTTGGAGCAACAATATCTCAAGAGATAAGTTATCTTAAAGAAAAATATATGCATAACCCTAAATTAGTGCAAACTCAAGAACATGTAGGTAGGGACTATCTTGAGCAATTTTATTATGATGTTTCATTTTTTGAAAAATTTTCTTTATTGGTCCATCTTCTCAAAAAGAGACAAACTGAAAGATCAATAATCTTTTGTTCTACTCGTAAGATGGTTGATATTGTATCAAAAAATCTTAAAAAACAGGAGATTAAATCAGCACGAATTCATGGTAAACTATCACAAAATAAACGAATGAAAGAAATTGATAGATTCAATAGAGAAAAAACAAATATTTTAGTAGCATCTGCGGTTGCAGCTCGTGGTTTGGATATTAGAAATGTATCACATGTTTTTAATTTTGATCTATCACAAGATCCACAAGAATATGTGCATAGGATAGGCCGTACTGCAAGAGCAGGGAAAAAAGGAAAAGCAATTACCTTATTGAGTCAAGAAGATCATCCAGTATTTAGAAATATTAATGAGAGATATTCTTTTGAAGTTAAAAGCCTTCCAAAAGAGAAATTCAAACGCCTATATTTTGATACAAAAATAAATAGTAAGGGATTTAAAAAACAAAGATTTAATCAAAAATCTTATAGGTATGCAAAGGCATAGACTAAATATTTTATTAGAAATTAAATATTTCAATAAAGTTAAAAAAATAAAAAAATAATTTTAGAGATTATAACTCTTTATAATTTGTCGAATAATGTTTTTTTCATATGACCGAATATTTTCGATAATTAATAGTTTATAATCTTTGTTTACATTTAAAACAATCTTTTTTCGATCATTGATGATTTTAGATATAAGTCCTAATGTCTTTAGATATTTATTGTCAAATCTAGTTTGGTTATATTTGAGGATTATAAGCTCTAAGATTTCTCTGCCTTTTTCTATTATTAAATTATAAAAATAATCAATGTTTTGTGCAATTATTTTTACATAAATCCCGAGAGGAATATTTTCGTCAAATTTAAGACTTGAATTGGAATACAAGTGTAAAAACGTTTCTTTGTATTTTTTATGTAATTCATGATATAAATCAATTTTTAATGTAGCATCGGAAGATGAAAAAACTTTTGAAAAATCATTCAAGAGATTTTTAGGCGTATGTAATATTGCATTATGTTCTGACATATTTATCCACCATATTATTTATAGATATCTCAAGAGAAATGTTTCACTAATTTGGACATATAAGTACTATATACTTGTTAACATCTAAACAATAGAATAAGACGACAAAATCGTCTACTGACAATTATTAAACAATTAATGCTATAAATATATAAAAATTACTTTGTTAAAATAAAAATTTAATTTTTAGAATTCTAATTCAAATTGGCCCTTCAAATAATATATTATCTTCAGAATATAGTCTTTTGTTGTCTGAATTAAATTCATGTTTTACATCAACTAAAAGATTTTCAATTGAGAGTATTTTCCAGCTTCTGACTTTGTAAATATTTTTGTTACCTTCTCTTCCATCTGCATATATCTCAAATGAGATCGCAAAATGATGAGCAGATTTTGTAATCTTAAAGTCTTTAGATGGTGAAAGATAGAATGAACGTTGAGTTGTTAAGATGTTATCTTTATTGTAGGTTTTACATTCTAAATAATTAGTCCTACCACTTAAGTCCATAAATTGAATGTCAGGATAACCCACAGCTTTTTTATTGCCACTTTTTGTTTTTGGAATATCTGCTTGATATCCTAATTTTATTAAATGATTTTTTACATATATTTCAACGTCATTTCCTACTTCATTAGCTCTTGTTCTCTTTATACCTCCATTTATGTTTATAGAATCTCCAGCATCTTTGGCAATTCTAATTAGATCTTTTTGTAATTTAATATCGTCTTTATTATTTTTATCAAATGGTATAACTTTATATCCCGATACAAATTCAATAACTAAACTTAGAGGGATATCTTTTAGAGGAGTTAACATATTTTTTATAGCATTTTCTAAATTTTTATTCTCTCTATCCTTCATTTTTACAATACTCCTTTCTAAAATCAGACATCGGATGCAAATTATCAATTCTTATATAATGGCACTTATACCCACCTTCTGAGCCGTATTTTGACCCAAAAT
>CAYQAE010000093.1:2906-6845 GCA_964415445.1 uncultured archaeon
CCCTATCAACTTCTTTGTATGTAGCCCAATCACAAATGTAAGCTTTAGTATCTGGTAGAATTTTTCTAGCTTCTTTAGAGTTAACATCTATTATTATTTGAATATAATAAGGTGGTTTTCGTTTTTTTGCATAGTCTTCTCGAACTAATAAATTAAGTTTTTCACAAAAAGGATAGGCAGATGCTTTAATTTCAATATCCCTAAAATCTACATCTCCTTTATTTTTCCCTACTCTATTTTTCTTCCAATCATTATAAAAGTATTGAGCAAAAGCAAATTCACCTAAAATTCCTGTTAAAGTATCAATATCTGATGCCTTAGTTCTGTGAACTTCTACACCATTAATATAATTTTTTGCAGCATATATCATCTCTTTAGTTAAAATAATATAAGGATAACCTTTCATATTTATGCTTCCTTCTTAAAGACCACAATCCTATTAGTGTTAGTTCCTTTTTCTAAATTGCTAACTCCCCAAATATTTGAAGTTTTGGTAAATTCTTGAGAATTTATAAGTATACCTGCACATCTAAATCCTGCTTCTACCCCTAGAGGTATTACATAATTATCTAATTTAATTTTTCCATTTTTTACCTCTCCTACCTCAAATGCTACCCATCCACCTGGTTTTGTGATTCTGAACAATTCTCTAAAGACATTCCCCATAACATCAGACCAATCTTCAATAGTTTTTGACATGGTAACTTTTTTATCAATTTTATCTGCATCTATTGAATTAAACCACCATCTTAGCCAATTATCTTTTGAATATTGCACAATATCTAAAAAAGGAGGTGAGGTAACAGTAAGGCTAACATAATCATTTTTTATCTTAGGAGTATTTCTTGCGTCATCTGATAAAAATAACCCGTTTTGACCAATTTTTTTCAATAGAAAAACATTTTCTTTTTTTATACCTCTAAGTAGACTTTTTGATTTTCTAATTATTCTTTCCTCTACATTTCGATAGTCTGGTTTTTGGTCTCTTTTTTCATTTATCTTTATTTGTCTCTTTTGAGTTACCGCTTGATTTGGAGGAAGTGTGTATACTGAAAAAAAACCATTAGAATGGCCTGTTAATCTAGTTATTGCTACCATCCTAATCCATTTGTCAATGTCGTCTTCAGTTTTGTCTTTAGATCTTTGGGATAAATAATCCTTTAGAGAAACAATTTCAGATTCTGTTTTTTTATGATAAAACATAGATAGATCAATATCCGCACTTTTATTTGGATCCCAAGGTATTTCATCTAATCTTTTTTCAATATCACTTATTTTGGGGATAAAAAACCGAGGTTTTGTTAGAATTTTACTTAAGGGATTTACATCGTTAGAGATAACATTTCTTCCTAAAAGCCCTGCCTCTATAGCTGTAGTTCCTCTTCCTGCAAAAGGATCATATACTACATCGTAAGGATTTGTTAGTTTTTTTATAAAAAATCGCGGAAGTTGTGGTTTAAAACAAGCACGATATGAAACTTCATGCAAAGAATTAGCCTTTCTTTGTTTTGAGGTCCAAAATTCATTTATGAATCGGGGATATTCTTTTCCATTTATTTGTATTCTATCTTGTTGTGTTTTTTTCCCTGGCTTATCATTGTCTATAAAAGATTTTAACGTTATATTTTCTGTGAAAATAAAATTGCTAAGATTTTTTTGTAGATCTTCAATTGACATTGACATGGTTTCTATCCTATTCGGTTAGTTTTTTTTAATTTTATTATGTTCTATTTTTTTCTTTGGTTTAAAATATATATGAAATTAATTGTTATTTTGGAAGATATGATGATGCCTATCAACTGAAAAATTTTATTTCATTATTTATTCGGAGCATGTCCTCTATTTATTCATTTGGACTATTAGAAAAACTAGCTTTAGGATGGTATACCTAAAATAAATTTTGAAAAAAATGAATACATCTCCAAAGAATTGGCTTTTTAGGTACCAAAAAAAGACAAATAGCTATTTTTTTATTGAAATAAAAATTAAGTTATATGAAAATAAACTTTTTTTGAGAGAGATATAAATAAATATCTAATTTAGGGATGTAAATTTAATGAAAAAAGAGATAATTAAAAAAATAATTAAGGACCAATTTATGATCTGTGAAAATTGTGGCTACAAGGATGGATTTCATACATATTTTATAAAAATAGATGAAAATAATTTAAAGCTAAACTACAAATGCCCAGAATGTAGTCAAAAGTATGATATAGGATTAATATTACCTTATAGAGGTGAAAAATAATGGCAAAATATGAATGCACAGCTTGTGGATATATCTATGACGAAAACAAAGGCGATCCAGATGGAGGAGTAGATCCTGGAACTAAATTTGAAGACATACCAGATGATTGGGTGTGCCCAGTTTGTGGGGTATCAAAAGATATGTTTGAAAAAGTAGAAGATTAAAATGCCTATATCCGAACTCAAAAAAGGAGTATACTGGGTAGGTGCAATAGACTGGGATGAGAGAAACTTTCATGGATTTACTACTTGGCAAGGTATCACATATAACGCATATTTAGTTGTAGATGAGAAAATCGCATTAATAGATACAGTAAAACTCCCATTTTACAGAGAAATGCTAGACAATATAAAAGAAGTTATAGATCCTAAAAAAATCGATTATATTGTTTCAAATCATGGTGAATATGATCATTCTTCAGGCTTAGTTAAAGCAGTAGATGATCTAGATAATGCAAAATTGATCTGTTCAAAGAATGCTACTAGATCATTAGAGAAGATGTATCACAAAAATTGGGATTATAATTCCGTTTCAGATGGTGATAAATTAAGTTTAGGTAAAAAAACACTTCAATTTCATCCTGTCCCTATGCTACATTGGCCAGATTCGATGGTTACCTATTTAGTTGAAGATAAAATTCTTTTTTCAAATGACGCTTTTGGACAACACATAGCCTCTAGCTTAAGATATGATGATGAAATTGGGAAAAAGACTGTAATTGATGAAGCTGGAAAATATTATGCAAATATTATTATGCCACTTCATAAAGTGGTATTGCGAGCATTAGAGAAATTATCAAAATTGGAGCTAGATATAATAGCACCAAGCCATGGTCTAATTTTAAGATCATACTTAAAAGATATGTTAAGTTCATATAAAATGTGGGCAGAAGGAATTTCTGAGAAAAAAATTGTAGTTGCATATGATACAATGTGGCATTCAACCGAGAAGATGGCTCGGGCTATTGTAGATGGAATTATTTCTGAAAATGTTGAAGTAGTGATGTTTAATCTATCAAAAACAAGAAGAAGTGATATTGCAAAAGATATACTCGATTCAAAAGGTTTAGTTGTAGGATCTCCTACCCTACATAATGCTATTTTTCCGACAGTCGCAGAATTTCTGCATTATTTTAAGGCATTGAAGCCAAAAAATAAAATTGGAGCTGCTTTTGGTTCATACGGATGGAAGCGAGGAATAGCAGATCAAATTAAATCATATTTCATAGATTCAACAATTAATGTAATAGATAATACTATTGAAGTTCAATATCAACCTAATGAAGAAGATTTAAAAAATTGTTTTGAATTTGGAAAAGTTATAGCGAAAAAAATAAGTTAATATTGATCTAGATGATACCATTCAGCATCTTCTAGCCATCTATTAGGTCTGTTTACAAATTCGGCCATATTCTCTAGCAAAAAGAAATGTCTCTTCTCTTCTTGAGCAATTTGGTTAAACAAATTTTTTTGATATTCATCATCAACTTCTTGGGCTTTTTGAAGATAGAATCTTTCACTCTTTTTTTCAATATCTTGAGCTTTTTTATATAAATCTACTTGAGAAGATTTATCTATCTCTAAATCTTTTCCTTCATCTTTCATTTTAGAAAATATATTTTTTGCATCTTCTAAAACCGTAGTAGATGTCATCTTAGGAGTTGATTCTTTTTTCATTTGATTAAATATATT
>CAYQAE010000094.1:0-6701 GCA_964415445.1 uncultured archaeon
TCAGCTGAAAGGATAGTTGAAATAATTAATTCAAATTTTACAAAATAGAGCTATTATTAGTGATTTTTTATGAAAATATTAATGCTGATGAAAATGAATGAACCTTCTTTTTCAAATCAGCTAAAGCCTTTAATTCAGTCCAAAAATGTTTCAGAAGTTATGATATTACGTGATACCCCCGGACCAGCTTTACCGAAAACCAAATACTATTGCATACCTTCTTTTCTTCTTAAATCCCATATTATTAAAACGATCTACAAATTTTTTTATACAATATTTTTGTGCTTAAGTAAAAAACCTAACTTGATTTCAGCATATTATTTAGTACCTCATGGAATAATTGCCACTTTCGCCGCTAAAATATGTCAAAAATCTTCTAATATTTCATTAATTGGTACAGATCTAAATATATGGTGTAAAAAATCAATAATTGGTAGTATCTTATTTTCCTTACTAAAACTAGCAGATACAATAACAATTACAGGAAATGCTGCTAAAGAAATTTTAATACAAAAAAAGATTGACAAAAATAAGATATTTATTTTACCAAATGTCATAGATAGCCCTAGAATTCTAAAAAATCCAAAAAAATATGATTTAATTTATGTGGGAAGATTAGCACATATTAAAAGAATAGACCTAATAATAACTGCTGTATCTAAAATAAAGAAAAAATATCCAAGTATAAAAGTTGCTATAGTTGGAAGTGGGCCTTTAGAGAATCAACTTAAACAATATACTAAAAAATTAAATATCCAAGAAAATTTTGACTTTTTAGGTTTTAAAAAGAATATTTATGAATATTTATCCAGATCAAAAATTTTTATTAGTACTTCAGAATCAGAAGGATTACCTTATACCTTAATTGAGGCCATGACTATTGGAATGCCAATTATAATAACTAATGTTGGTTGCATTGATGATATAATTGTTCATGAGTATAATGGATTACTTGTTAATTCAAAAGATATTATTCAAATAAAGAATGCTATTTTAAAATTGCTAGAGGATAAAAATCTCTGTAAAAAACTTTCAATGAATGCTATTAAGATAAAAAATAGATATTTACCTAAAAACGCCACCAAAATCTGGGAAAAAATCTTAGAAAAAATTTCATAATATTTGTTGTTTAAAGATTCAAAAATTATGATACAAGATCAAATAAATAAAAAAATAATATCTATTATTCTTGTAATTGTCCTTACAATTATATTTAGAATTCCTTTTACCCCACATGAAATTGGTGATGATTCTTTCTACATACATTGGATGTCACAATCGATAATAGATGAAAAAGAAATAAGTTGGTTATTAAGCCCACTTTCGATTTTTGGATTATATCCTTTTTCATATCCCCTTTCCAGCCCAACTATAGTCTCAACACTGAGTATCATTTTTGGAATGGATGTAGAAAAAACTATCCTTCTATATGACATTTTTTTAGGACTTTTTGGTTTTTTTTCTGCCTACTCTCTTGCCAAAGCAGTTTTTAAAGATGATGAATCTTTAGCACTTATTGTAGCACTTTTTTTTGTAATTACTCCTTTTTTTGTTAATTTCACCTTATGGTTTAATTCTACGAGGAATTTATTTACTGCAATACTACCTTTATTTTTTTGGGGTTTAATAAAATTTCAAGACTCTAAAAACTTGAAATACATTATTTTTTCGTTTTTTATTACTTTTTTTCTAGCTTCAACACATAATTTAGCTATATTTACAATACCATTTTGGATAGGATTCATAGTATTTAACTTAATTGAAAATAAAAAGATGAGCAAAGTAAAAAACTCAAATTTATATCCAATTACCATAATTACAATTTTTTTAGTAATATTTTCCATTCAAATTTTTAATATTGGCATTTATAGAGATTTACAATACAATTATCAAACTGGTCTCTTTTTTAAAGGTAGTAATCCACAAATCAGAATTTTAAATATGGGAATTGACTATTTTGGAAAAGAGGGTATAGCATCTTTTTTAGCATTTTTTGGACTTATTTTCATGTTTAATAAAATGAGATACGATGAAAAATATAATTTTTTTATTCTAAGCTTTTTAATTTCATCTCCAGGATTAATACTTGAGCCATATTTTCCTTTAGTTATATTACCTATTTTTGTAGTTTTTATAGGTGTTGGAACTAAATTTATTATTTTTAAAAGCAGAATAAAATATAAGAGCATGTTTATGAGCAGTCTATTACTAATTAGTATAGTTTTTACTTGTTTTATGCAATATCACTGGACTTACAATGAGATTAGATACCAAAATAAGAGATGGATGGAAGAAAAAACATTTCAATCGATTGATTATTTAAACACTATAAACACAGATAATAAAGTTGCTGTAAATGACAATGTTATAAACAGAAGAACTAAGCCGTTTTTAAATGAACCGACTGTTCCTTTTACAGGTGAGGAGTTTATAACACATAATAAATCAACATTAGTAGAGATTTCACTAAGAAAAGCAGATATCGGATTTTGGATAAGGCATCCATTTTCTTTTGGAGATTTAGAATCCCCAGATATTACAGAAATTAATCATGGAATAATTAAAAATCCTATTTCAGATCCAGAGTGTAGAGAATTAATTAATAAGTATAAAATAAGTTATGGATTAATAAATACCAATAAAAAAACGAAAACAAAATTTTTTTCTCAAATAATCAAAGAAAGAAATAATATATATAGTAATGGTAAAGAAGAGATATATGTAATATAAAACAATTGTTGTTTAATATAAAAATATCTTACTAATAATTTTCTTATTGATTAAAAAAATGAAAACAACGAATAAAGTATTAATAAAGAATACAACAACAATAGGACTTGGAAACATTATAGGTAGGATATTGGGCTATTTTCTTTTAATTATAATTGCACGTTGGATGACAAAATCAGAATATGGGGAAACGAGATATATAATTAGTTTAGCTCAATTGATTGCTATATTCATTACTTTTGGATTACCTACTGCATCAACACACTATATTGCAAAATATAAAAACAATGAAAAAAGAAATTTCTACTTTTCTACAATTATTAGTTTGTATATTTTAATATTAATAATCACCGAATTTATAATTATTTTTCTTTTTTGGAATAGGCCTATTATAATATTTGCAACAATAGGTTATTCCCTACCTTTAATTTATTTAGGAATACTAAGAGGAACTATGGAATACAAAAAATTTTCTATGACGCTAGTTTTCAGAAACTTAACAAAATTTATTATCCTTTTTTTGTTATTTTATACTATAGGCATAAATAAGACTTCAACACTATTAGTTTATTCATTTGGAGGTTGGATAACTATTATTATTCTTGAAACTATTAAAAAATCAGATTTTCACTACATTTCAGATACTGTATCGAAAAAATATATAAAAAAGATTTTGAAATATTCAATACCTGTTTTGATAACTACTTTTAGTTATTCTTTAATAATACAATGCCCAATAATATTTTTAGAATATTTTATGGAATATGAAGATGTTGCTATTTACTCAATAGCTTTTACATTATCTTTAACTTATGGTTTAGTGCCTAGCGCAATATCAACTGTAACCATGCCCAAAATATCTACAATTAGTGAAAGAACTAAAATAAACCAAATTCTCATTCAATCTTTTTTAATCACTATCTTTACGGGTTTAATGCTTTGGATAGGAACAATATTTTTAGGAAAATGGATTTTAAATATAATTTTTGCTGAAAAATATCAAGAATCTTTTGCACCTCTATTAATACTTTCTATAGGTAGCATTTTTTTAGGATTAAGAAATACGTTTTCTGCTCTTTGGGATGGAATACAAAAACCTATTTATAATACTTACAACACATGTGGCGGCGCTATTGCAATATTAATTTCCTCTTTTTTATTAATACCTATTTATGGAGTAATGGGTGCAGCTATTTCTTTTTCAATGGGTTGGATTATATCTGTATTAATAAATAGCCTCTTTTGGATCAGATACAAATTAGGAAAAATTTAATTAAGTTAATTTCTTATTATATGACTTTATTGCATATTTATAAACATTTTCAATGTCTTTAGCAATTTTCTCCCAACTATAATTCTTTTTTACAAATCTTCTTGCTCTTTCTGCCATCAATTTTGATTCGTTTGAAGAATTTAATAGAAACAATATTTCTTTAGCAAGCATTCCAGAATTTTTTGGAGGAACTAGTAGCCCTATATTTTGATTAGTTTCTTTAAATCCTTTTTGTAGTATTTCTTCTAATCCGCCAACTGAAGAAGCTATTACTGGACACCCTGATGCCATAGCTTCTAAAAAAGAGAGACTAAAACCTTCTGTCAAACTAGGTTGAACATAAACATCGGCTATATTCATGTATTTTTTTATTTGATCATGATCAACTAGTCCTAAAAAAGTAACATTATCTGAAATATTTATATCCTTACAAAGAAGTTCAAATTTATCCTTATCGGGACCTTCACCTGCTATTAACAAATGAACATCCCTATTACTTAAAACAAACGGCATAGATCTTAAAAGATATTCAATTCCACTCATTTTTGTTAAAGATTTAGCTAAAAAGACTATTTTTCTATATTTAGGTATTTCGGGAAGCATTTTTTTCCTTTCAATTTCTATTTTTCTAAATTTTCTTGTATTTACGCCATTAGAAATACAAAAAACTTTTTTAGGTATAATATTTAAATCATCAACTATCCAATTTCTTATATTTTCAGACACTGCAATAATAGCATCTGCTTTACTTAATATTTTTTTTTCAAATTTTCTTATAAGCTTAAATTTGTATGAATCTTTTTTTATTCTATTCTTTATCACTTTTTCATCTGAAGCACGTCCGTGAATAGTAACAACTAATGGTTTATATTTATCAATTAAACCTATTCCAGCAAAAAAAACACCATGAGCATGGTATAGATCTATTTTTTTTCTTAAATTAAAAGCCCTTTTTGTAGTCTTAATAAGGGTTTGAAAAGTAAAAAACTTTCCAAATAATTGCTTTTCTTGAAAAACTTCTATATCACCATCAAACCAATGACCTACTCTACTAAGTTCTTTTTCTTCCATATTAATAATAAATATTTTATTTTTCTCTTTCAGTAATTTTGATGTTTCTTCAATAGCATGTGCGCCCCCACCAATTTGTGGTTTATACCAACCAATCATTAAAACATTCATTATAATCTATCTATCTCATTAATCAAGTCATTAGCTGTTTTTTTCCAAGAAAAATTTTTAATAGCTACTTTTTTTGCATTCTTTGACAGTTTTTTCCTTAAAGATTTATCTTCTATTAATCTAATTATTGCTTTTTTTATTAATTTTACATTGTTTTCTATTAAAATACCGCTATATCCGTCTTCGATGGCCTCAGGTATACCTGCTAAATTAGAAGCTACGATTGGTTTTTCAAAATACATAGCTTCAAGCAAACTTAAAGGAAGTCCATCTCCATAAGTAATATGCGTATATATATCAGAACAAGCAATCGCAGGATATGGACTTTCTAAATCACCTGTAAAAATTATTCGGTCATTGATACCCAAAATATAAGAATAATGTTTTAATTCGTTTAGATAATTTCCCTTTCTAGTTAAAATTAAATTTACATTTTTATATTTTTTTGAAACTTCATACAATATCTTTATCAACATTTTTGCACCTTCTTTTTTTGCTGACAAAGCAGTAAGTCCTAATCCCAATAAATAAATATTATCTTTTTTAATTCCGAATTTTTTCCTAAAAATCTCTATTTCTTCCTTAGAAGGAAAATCACATTTTACTCCTGCATATAAAATAAATATTTTTTTTTCATCTAATTTTAAATTTGCTACAGTATTTATATTTTTCTTAAGGCCTTTACTAACAAATCCAATCCTATCAAACTTACTATAAATAAAATCATAAAATTTTTTCTTTAAAAAACTCATTTTAGAGTCAAAATGAGTATGAAATAATTTAATTATAGATTTTGAGTTTTTAAACTTATAAATTAGAGCAGCTAAATCTGTGAACCACCCCCCCTGACATAAAATTACATCCGGTTTCTCAAATTTAAGTATATTTATCGCTTGAAATAAAAATAGCACTTTATTAGTTGAAAGATGATAATTACTTTTATCAATTCCTTTTCTAAAAATAACTTTAACTTCTATTTTTTTCTTTAAATAACTCACTAGATTTTTTGAATACTCCTTTACCCCACCACCATCAGAATTAATCCAATAATTTGTGATTAAGATTATTTTCATTACTTTTGTATAAAAACTTTAATTATATATAAATTATGTAGAAGTATATTTTATTAAATTCAAGATTAAGCATATTATAGACAAATATTGGTTATTATATGTCAATTCAAACTAAAAAACTTAGAGAAAAGATTCAAAATAAAGAGATCGTAATTTCAATTGTAGGTCTAGGCAAAATTGGTCTGCCTCTAACTTCAGTCTTTTCTGAAAAAGGATACAACATAATAGGTGTAGATAAAAATCAAGAAATTGTTGATAATATAAATAAAGGTATTTCACATGTAGATTGTGAGGATGAACTTCCAAAGATGGTAGAAAATTCTGTATCCAAAAATAAATTATCTGCAACTACAAATACTATAGAAGCTACAAAAAAATCAGATATTATTATTTTAATTGTCCCTATGATATTGGATGATAAAAAAAATGCAGATACATCAATA
>CAYQAE010000095.1:0-6513 GCA_964415445.1 uncultured archaeon
GGCTGAAATTGTGGAAATTAAAGTTCCTTTTCCCATACCTTTAACTGCGGCCTTAAGTACAATTACATCTAGGCGTAGATTAAAATTATATCCTCGATTATCTTTTTTCAAAAATGAAAAATTTGCACTAGGGCCTAAAAATGTATCAGATTGATTTGATCTAAATTCTTCAAACTCTGAAGAGGAATCTATATCATCAAACAATTAATCACCACAACTATTGATATAACCCAAGCATTGAAAAACATTTAATTTTGCCTATATATTTAGCTTTTAATTTATAGTGATTTCTTATGTCAAATATTAAATTTGCACATCTTGGAGATATTCATTTAGGCTATAGGCAATTTAATTTAGTAGAGCGACAAAAAGATTATTATATAGCTTTTAAAAAAGCAATAGATAAAATAATTGCAGAAAAAGTTGATTTTGTATTAATCTCAGGGGATCTATATCATCATTATTCTCCACAAGCGGGATCAATTAGAAAATCTATCAAGATATTAGAAAAATTACAAAAAGCAAATATTCCTACCATAGTCATCCATGGAAATCATGATACCACAGAGAGAAGATCTACTATGGCCGGGGGAAATTATCTTCATCTTTTGCAAGATTTTTCATTAATAAATTATCTAGATTCAGAAAATTATGAATATAGATTAAATTTAGGTAATTTTGATATTCAAATTTTAGGAGTATGTTACAAATCAAAGATACATATCCAAGAAGAGCTAGATAAAGTTAGAGAAAAAATAGATTTAAGTGCTGATTATAGAATTTTAATATTGCACCAAGCAGTTGAAGGCCAATCAATAATTCCTGATGAATTGTGTGAGATATCTGTCAATCAATTAAAAGAATTTAAAGACATTAATTATTTTGCATTGGGACATATCCATGTTTATTCAAAAATAGGAAATTTACAAGCTTACTATCCTGGTTCATTAGAGAGATGGGATTTTACAGACCATGACAGAAAAAAAGGATTTTTAATCAAAGAATGTAGTGAAAAGCCTCCAAAATTCATAGAAGTTGAGTCAAATAGAGATATGATAGAGTATAAATATACTGCAGAGGAAGAATCATCCCTAGATGTTGTAGAAAATATAATTTCAGATTTAGAAAAATATGACCAACCTGGAAATCTAATTCGGGTAGTTATTAAAGGCAGTCTAAAGGAGGGTGAAAAAAAAGGGTTAATTAACTCATCTAAGATTAAAAATAGTCTAAAGAATGCTCTATATATCAAAGTTGAAAATAAAATTGAGACCTACAAAAAGGTAAAATCTCTAATTGCTCCTAATTTTGTAAGCACAACTGATGCTTTTATGAACTATTTTGTTGAGCAGATGAAAATAGATGAGAAAAAAGCAAGAAAATATACCTCCCTAGCTGAGACTCTCCTAAGTTATCTCAAATCAAAAGATATAGAAAGTGCTAAATCATATTTAGGTGAAGATTAATTGTTTTTGAAGATTAAACTTAAAAATTTCAAATGTCACAAAGATACAGAAATATCTTTTGGAGATAACATAAATGGTATTTTTGGGCCTAATGGAAGTGGAAAAACTTCTATCTTAGAAGGCATAGTATTTACCCTATTTGGAGAGAGAAAAGGAACAATTAAACATATTGATCTAATAAGACATGGAGAAGTCAAACTTGAAACTGAATTAATTTTTGTGGGAGTAGATAGAAAGAAATATACAATTAGAAGAATTTTGAAGAAAGGCAAAAATGAAAAATGCGACCATAACGCTTTTTTATATGATTCTGATATGTTAGAAATTGCAGGACCTAAAAATACAGAAGTTGAGATGGAATTAGAAGAGAAATTAGGAATAAAAAAATCAATTTTTATGAATGCGATATATGTCCAACAAGGAAGATTAAAAGATTTAATTGAACTACCTCCTGCAAAGCGAGCTAGTCTTTTGGATGATCTTTTGGGGGTAAATGATCTAAAAGATGCAAGAAAGAATATGCTAGAGATAGAGAAGTGGTGTAGTGAGAATCTAAATTCAATAGAGCGAGAAGTCTACCAACACGAAATTGAATTAAAAACTCTACCTGAGCTAAAAGAAGAATATGAATCTAAATCTAAACTAACAAAAGAGCTAGATGGATCATTAAATAAGGAAAAAAAAGAATTGGATGATTTAAGTGAAAAAATAAACCAGATAAAAAAAGAACAAATTGAGGCCCAAGATCTTGAAAAAAATCTCCAAAGCAGAGAAAATGAACTAAATCTTGAAACTAATATATTAAAACAGGTAAATGAAAAATTAGAGGATTCTAAAAAAGCAAAAGAAAAAATTAAACTATTAAAAGATGATTATGAGAAATATAAATCAAAAAAGAAACATTTTGAAAATCAAAAAGCAAAAATGGAGAAGAAAAAAGAAATCGAAAAGACAATTGATTCATATCAAAAAAGATTAGATAAATTAGAAGACCTAAAAGAAAATACAGATCTAGAAATTCAAAAAATAGAAAAAGATGAATTAGAACTTGAAAATTTAGAAAAATCAGATCAAAAGCTAAAAGAGTTAGAGAAAGAACTTCAAAAATTAGAAGAAGATTTTATACCAATATCAAGATTATCCCAAGAGCTAAATAATAATATAAAAGAGAAAAATCAAATTAATAAATCAATAGAGGAGATTGAATCTCAAAAAGTTAGATATGAAAAATTAAAAATCAAAGTTTCTGAATCTAAAGATTATATAGATAAATTAGAGAATTTAAAGAAAAATACAGAGACTTTAAAATCAAAATTAGATAATAAAAATCAAAAAATTCAAAAAAACCAATCTAAAATTAAAATTCAGCCCATCCAACTTCAAGATTTAATAGATGAAGACGAAAAAAACAAAAAAGATTTAGAAGTTAAATTAAAAGATATAGAGGAATCAAAGAAAGAATATGAAAAGGTTGATGAGATTAGCCAAAAAATTGAGAATAAAAAGAAAAAATTTCAAGATATAGAAGATAAATTTTATAGAAAAAAATCAGAAATTTCAGTATCTAAATCAGATATAAAGACTAAAAAGGAAGAGCTACAAAATATTGAAGGGCTAGAGACCGGTGTGAAATGCCCACTATGTCAGCAAGACTTAGATCAAACTCATCTTAATAAACTAAGAGAAGATCTAACAGATAAAATAAAGAAATTAGATAAGGATATCAAATTAAAAAATAAAGAGATAGATAAACTTCTTTCTGAGAAAAATACTATAGATTCAGAAATAAAATCATCTGAAATTAAATTAAAAGAGATAGAGAAGCTAGAAGAGAAAATAAATCAAGAAAATGAAGTTTTATCTAATCTTAAGAATTTAGAAGAAAATCTCTCATCTAGAAAAAATCAACTAAATCAGATTAAAGCAATCGAGAAAGAGATAGATAATTTATCAGATGAGAAAAAAGAAATTGAGACAGAAATTAGAAATAGTGAATCTAAAATATCAGAAATTGAAGATAAACTTAAGTTAATATCTGAAGATAAAATTGAGCTTACAAAAATTGAGCAGAGGTTTGAATCAAAAAAAGATCTTGAACAAAAACTAGCAGATATTGAATCAAATATTGATCAAATTAATTCAAAAAAGATTCAAATGAAAGATTTAGGCTCAAAGATTGATTCAAAAAAGCAAGAAATTAAAAAATTTGAAGATGTGCCAGGTAAAATTTCACAGATTAGAAAAATGGCTTCAGAAAAACCTAATTTAGAGCAAAAATCTCAAAAATTCAAAATGGGTATCAAAAAACATAAAGAGAAAATTGACGAGATAAAAAAAGAAAAAGAAAATTATTCAGATGTATCTGATAAAATTTTAGACAAATTAGCAGATGAATTAATTGAAGATGCAAAGATTGAAGAGAGAATATCAAATTTAAAAGAGAAAATTGAAAAAATTCCCAAACTAAATAGACAAAAAGAAGAGAAAGAAAATAATATTAAAGGGATAGAGAAAGCAAAAAATGAAATAAAACAGAAATTAGATAATATTTATTCAAAAATTGATTTAAAAGATTTAGATAGACTAATGGAGAGAAAAGAGACTATTTTGAAATCTACTGCCCAGATGCAAGCTAGAATTTCAGACATGGGGCTAAGAATTGAGGAGGTTGAGAAAAAAATTGAAAAATTAAAATTAAAAGAAAGTGAACTAGAAGATCTAAATAAAAATTATGAAAGATGGAAGATGAAAGCTTCAGATGTAAAAATAATTAGGGAATCATATCGAGGTGCACAGCCATATTTGCGTTCTGAGTTTATAAATGCAATAAATCAAGAGGCAAATGAATTTTTTATGGATTTGAGATCAAAAGAGAGATTAAAAGGAATTTATATCACTGAAGATTATAATATTTTAGTTGATGAGGATGGAGATCAAAGACCAGTTGAAGTATTCTCAGGCGGAGAAAACGTCATTATTGCAATAGCACTTAGAAGTGCTATAGCTAGAGTTTTCTCAGGTGCGAGTCTTTTAGTGTTAGATGAACCTACAACTGAATTAGATCAAAAACATGTGCAGTCTTTATCAGAAGTTATCTCTTCTTTAGGTGAGATTGACCAAGTTATTATGATCTCACATGATGAAAATCTAATTTCACCTACAAAAAACATAATAAACATTGAAATGGATGAAGAGGGAATCTCTGTAGTTTCATAAAGTATAAAATAATCTTGTGCTTTAGATATTTATTTTAAGTAAAAATTTTGGATCTTTTTTTCTTACAAAAGTTTAAATACATCCAAAAATACACATCCTATAACTTTTTCATAGATGATTTATTTGTCTTGATCTGTTCTAATTTGAGATAATTTTTGAATTTAAAAGATTCAGATGTCATTTTTAGACTAAAATATGCTTATTTAGCAAAAAAACAAAATGATGAAAAATAAAAGAAAAAGATAAATCGAAAAAAAAACGGAAATATAGAACAGTGAGAATTCCCGATAATCTTGTTGTGACTGTAAAAAATTTGATAAACCAAAAGTTTCCGGAAATTGGTTACCGGAGTCATAGCGAATTTATAATTGATGCGACGCGAAGAAGAGTTGAAGAACTATTAAAACTCTCAAATAAAATCAAAGAAGAATAAAAATAAACAAATTCATTAACTTATTTTTTTATTTTATATCTTTTTGTATATAGATTGAAGTCCTCTACATAATCTATTTGGATGTAGATTCTTGTTTATTTGCTCTTTCTATCATTAATCAATTTATTTATTACAAAAAAAAGAGGAAACAAAAAAAACCAAATAAAAATAACAAATATAACCTCTTCTATAGGTTTTGGGTTTTCAAGTTCAAAAAGATTCATTTGGAACTTTTTTCTTATTCTTAAAAATGTTTAAATACTAGGTTGTCTTTGGCAGTAATCAAAAAGATTACAACAAAAAAGGTGATTAATATGACAAAAGACATTTTTGATCAGAATAAAAAAGTTATTGCTACTATGCTCACAGAAGAAGATGTTGATTCAAATCTAGATGGAGAAACTATTGCAGTAATTGGTTATGGAAGCCAAGGTAGAGGTCAAAGTTTAAATATGCGAGATTCAAAAGTTAATGTTATTTTAGGTCTAAGAGAGGGACCTTCAAAAGATCAAGCAAAAAAAGATGGATGGGTAGAAGGTAAAAATCTATTTTCAGTAGAAGATGCAGCTAAAAAAGCTACAATTGTTTATATACTCACTCCTGATACAGTTCAAGCTAAGATTTATCATGAAAAAATTGAAAAACATATGAAAGAAGGAGATGCTCTAGGTTTTTCACATGGATATAACATAAGATTTGGACATATTAAGCCCAAAGATAATATTGATATTATTATGGTTGCACCAAAGGGACCTGGTGCTATAGTTCGTGAACAATATGAAGATGGATTTGGTGTTCCTGCATTATATGCAGTTGAGCAAGATTTTACAAAAAGAGCAAAAGATAGGGCTTTAGGTGTAGCAAAAGCAATAGGTGCAACAAAGCCAGGAGTTTTGGAAACTACTTTTAAGGATGAAACTGAGACGGATTTATTTGGTGAACAAGTTGATTTATGTGGTGGAGTTGTTGAGATGGTAAAAGCTGCATATGAGACATTATTAGAAGATGGTAGAAATCCAGTTTTGGCCTATTGGGAAGTTCATCATGAATTATATGGATTAATTGCCCCTCTATGTTATAAATTTGGAAATGCTGGGATGCTAAAGCGTGTAAGTGATACTGCAAAAGATGGTGCATTCCAAAGTGGACCACGGGTGATGGATTCACATGTTAAAGAGAATATGAAAAAAGTATTAGAAGATATAAAATCAGGAAAATATGCTAAAGGCTGGGATGCAAGATATGCGAAAAAAGGTCGAGATGCGGTGACAGATGAGATCAAAAAGTTAGAAAAACATACAGTTGAAGTTATTGGAAAACAGGTAAGAAAAGTAATGTGGCCAAAAAATCAAGTAGAATAAACTAATTTTTTTATTTTATAAATATTTTAAAAAAAAA
>CAYQAE010000096.1:0-6142 GCA_964415445.1 uncultured archaeon
ATGATTTATCAATTAAACTCTCATCTAATTTATATATTTCAGGTTTTTCTTCAGAAGTAGGTTTATCTATATCTGGCTTAGAACTTTTTAATTTATCTAAAACTTGTTTATCAATTCCATTCTTCTTTTCTGATAATTTTTCCTCATCAGCTTCCTTAAATTTGGATAATAACTCTTTCTTTTTTTCTTCTTTTTCTTTTTTTGAAAGATCCCTATGATCTAATTTCAGTTTAGATTTCTCTAATTTGGCTAAGGCGTCTTTATCAATTCCATTCTTCTTTTCTGATAATTTTTGCTCATCAGCTTTTTTGAGTTTGGATAACAATTCTCTTTTTTTTTCCTCTTTATTTTTTTCTAAATCTTTTTCAATTATCGGTTTAGATTTTTCTGATAATTTTTTATCGCCTACTAAGTTAGAAAAATTTTTTTGATCGATTGTTTTTTCTTCTACTCCAATATCTTGATTTTCAGAATTTAAATTAGTTTTTTTAGAGAAAGGTTTGAAATTTAAAGAATTAATAGAAAATTTCGGTTCTTTTTTGGAAAATAATCCTGATAATCTTTTCATTTCTTTTTTAAGATCAATATTATCTTTAGATTCTTGCTTTACTGAAGATAGAGTTTCTTTAAACATAAAATCTAAAAATTTGTTTTGGGCATCTTTAGTTTCTCTAGATTGATTAATTTGAATATTAGCTAACATATCATCTTCTGCTTCAGTGGCTATATTTAGATCTGTATTAGATCTAGGAATTGAAGTAGAAGGTGTTTCCTGAAGAATTTTTTGAAGTGCTAATCTTATCTTCTCGATATCTTCTTTTTTTAATCCTGCCTCTTGAATTATTTCCTGCCATTGTCTTAATTTTTCTTGGTCAGCTTCGGCAAGTTTATAGCAAATTTCATAAATTTCATATTTTGGTAATCCCCCTTTTCTTCCAGAAATATCCTTAAGTTCAGCTATAATTTGATCCTTTTCTTGTTCTGTATAGCTAGCCAATTCAAAATCCCTTCTTTGTAAAAAATTCTTTTATTTTAATTTATAGGTATAATTATTTTATATTTTTAACGATATATTATATATTATTTTAATATTATAATATAACGCATTTTAAGTAAAAACAAAGGTTTATATATAAAAAGAAATAAACTAGAAGTATGTAATATAAATATTAATATCTAAGAAAAAAAATGGAGTTGGCAGATGAGTTTATTTCAAAATTAATTAGAATAGATATAGATAATTTAATAGTTATATTTATTTAAATTAAAGAGAAAGTGAATCTTATGAAACAAAAGAGTAAAATTGATGTTAGTGAAAAAGCCTTAAAAGCAATTAATAGGCTTACCCTAACCGCTCAAAACTTTTTCTCAGAAGGAGGAGGAGAACATGCTAGTCATAAAACAGGAGATACATTAGATTTTCATGATAGAAGATATTATGAACCAGGTGATGACTTAAGACTAATAGATTGGGTAGCCTACGCCAGATCAGAAAAATTACTTATAAAACGTTATGATGAAAAAAGTATGACTAATGCATATGTTTTAGTAGATACAAGCCGTTCTATGGCTCTAAAATCATTATCAAGATCTAAATTACAAAATGCACAAATATTGGGTTTTTGTTTAGCCAACATAATTGCAGGGCAATTTGATAATGTCTCTTTAGTTTTATTTTCAAATCATATCGAAACCTATATCCCCCCACAAAAATCTAAAAAACATGTAAATCAAATAGCTACTGTTCTTTCAAATATAAAATTAAGATTTCCATCTGATTTTAATAGCGCAGGTAATTTTGCACGTAAAATATCAAGAAAATCAATTTTCATAATTATATCTGATTTTTATGATGATCTAGATACAGTTCTTCAATCTATAAAAACATTCAGCTCACCTCATGAAGTAATATTATTCCAAGTTCACGATATAGCTGAAAGAGATTTGTCACTATCAGGTAATGTGCTCTTAGAAGATCTAGAATCAAATACACGTAAAAAAATATCAGTTAATCAGAAAATAATATCAGAATACAAAAAAAGATATCAAGAATTCTACGATACCATCGATGAATCATGCAAAAAATTAGGAGTAGACCTTATTCCAGTCTATAGTGAAGATAATCTAGATATGATATTAGCAGAATATCTTATGTGGAGACAAGCTAGAAAAGGAATGTATTGAGTGATATATATGGTAAAAAAATTAATAAATAAATTAATCATTTGTTTCTTCTTATTTATTATCTCAATTAATTTATCTTATTCTCAAAAATATATAACAAATAGAAGTTTGGTAGTTGATACTGATTTTGATTTCTCATCTGCAGATGATGAATACGCATATCTTCTAGCTACAAGCCTATCCACATTTCATGACTCAGAAAATATTTACCAATCACCCTTATTACTTTCTGAATCTACTTATCAGAGAACTTATTTTTTAGATAGTATTTCTAATTTCTATCCAAATGGAATAGATCATATTATCTCATTTGGTGATATTGATATTTCTGAAATAAAAAATAAACTAAAGCCCAAAAAACAGATTAATATAACTGGAGATCCTACTACAATGAGTATTAAAGCTGCATTTTTAGAATGGAATAGATCTAATCAGGTAATTATAGCACCATATAAAAAATCTATTAGTGATCCTGAAATGATCAAGTATTTGTCGCATGCTACAATAATTGCTAGCTTAGAAAATGCACCTATTATATTTATATCAGATGATATACCTTATGAATTAGCAGAATTATTTGAGACTCTAAAACCCCAAAAAGCCACATTAGTAGCTCCGCAAGGATATATACTTGAGAAAACTAAATATGAAATAAAATCTATTTTAGAAGGCGAAATTATAGATGAAATAGATACTTCAAATGAAATTCTTAACAAAATTCAAGGTTCAGATAAGATTTCTCTAAATTTGATCCCATCTTGGAACAGTGAAAAAATACTTCCGGCAATACTATATAGTTCATCAAAAAGAGGTATAATTGGAGAAATATCTGAAAAACGTATTCAAGAAGCCGAAGATGCATATAATAATCTCTCAGCAGAAAATTTCAACCAATATGAAATAAGATTACAAGATCTCAATAATAATTTCTATAACACTATAATTACAAATTATGGAGTTGATGAAACAGAAATATCTAATATTTTAGTATTTGCAGATGAAAACGAAGTTAAATTTACATTTGAACGTGCATTAACTAAAAATAAAGTATCAAGATTTTCTGATATTCCCTCAAAAGATCACTACAATGTATTGAGATCTCTTTTTTATTCAAGTAATATTAAAAATAATGAAGAAGGATTGTTTTCTGCAATAACTTATTCATCTAATTTATCTTTTTTAGAAAATGGAGAAACAGAAAGTGTAAAAGTTAAAGAACATGAATATTATGATAATACTAATATTTTGGGAACAAAAAGCACAGATTTTACCCCTATAAGTACAACCAGAAAAACTAATTTTACTGAGGGTATAAATTTTCTAAATAATGGAATATATATTTGGTATTTATCTACTAAATTTAATTCAACAGGCGCAATACAATTTGTAGCTCCTAGTGGACGTGCTAATGGATATGAATTTACTGTTAGTGATCCTGACAATAATAATGATGGTAAAGTAGAACATCTATTTGGAGCCTCAAGATATTACACAATATCTGAAATTAATCAAAGTCTAGGCAACTTAAAAAATGCCTGGATATTTTTAAATATAAAAGGAGCAAAAACTACACAAGAATTAGTTAAAGTTTTTTTAGAACATGGTGCATCAAATGTAGTTTGTTCATTTTCTGAAGTAACTTTTAATGGAAGTGGAAGATTTTTCTATAGGTTATTAGAAGATATTTGTAAAAATGAAAATACCCTAGGTAATGCCTATTTAGATGCTCTAGATAAAACAGCATATAGATTTTCAGATGGTGAAGGAGATGTTACTCTAAATTATATAGTATTTGGTGATTCAAATCATAAATTAAAACCCCTCTCTTTAGAAGTAAAAGATACAAAAAATCCAATATCTCAGCGCACTTTAGGAGATAGTGATAAAATAAAATTTAAAATCCAATCTATTAAATTTCTACAATATACAGACTCTTTTAATTTAGAAATTGAAGGTTATCAAAAAAGTCTAAATCCACATGAACTTGAAATTGAATTATATAAGGAAAATAATTTATCAAAAGAAATAAAATATACTCTTACTTATTTTTCTAATTTCTCAGAAGAATTTTCAATAGAAAAAACTAACAAAAATTTTTATGAATTAAAAGTTATCTACAAAGAAATTGTTTATGATACATATTCATTTTATGTTAATGAAAATTCAATAATACTCGATTTTAAAGGTTTAAATATATCTTATTTTCCTCCAATTAATCTTGTAAGTTCTGTCTCATCAGATATAACTTGTAATATTATCAATAAATATGGAGAAACTGTTAATTTAGATACGAGGTTATATATTAACAATAAACCTTTTAGCTATCAAAATTTAACTTTAGCTAACTCTGAGAGAGTCAATTTAACTTATAATTGGTATCCAATAGCAGGAAATAATTTGATAGCAATAAAAATCCAAAAAGACTTAACAGCAATTACTTTGGGAAAAACTAGCTATGCTGCAAAGAATAATGTATATTTAAAAAATTTAAACTACTCTAAAAATCCCAAAGAAGATGAAATCACAAATATATCTGTAGAAGTATATAATATAGGAGGAATAATGCTCAATATTACCCTAAATTTGTATATTGATAGAAATTTATATAGCTCAAAAAATATAATATTAGATGCAAATTCAAATAGAAAAGTTGAATTTCAATGGTTTCCAAATAAAGAAAATTCAGAAATCATGATAAATATTTCAAATATAGAAGATGATGTAAGTTACTCTGATAACAATATTTCAGGACAATTTGAAGTAATTGCTAAAGAAGAACCAGATATAATGTCCAAAATATTTGAATTTAGTTCAATTGCACTAATAAGTGCTATAGGATCTTTATTTGCATTACTAGGATTGATTAGATATAAAAAAGCACAAAAAGAATTATTTGAAAGATGAAATTATTTATTCATCTCTCTAAGTACCCAATTTTTTCCTTTTACTTCTTTGCAAATCTCTACAAATAATTTTGATGCCAATTCTTTTTTCTCATTTTTACCCAAATCTCTATCTATAACAAAATCAAGCTGAGATAATATCCAAGAAGCCACCTTTTTTGCTCTTTCTGATTTAATAGAATTAAATTGTAATATATCATGTCCAAATTCTCTTTTTGACCTATTAATAAGTGAAGAAGTTAATCTAAGTATATCTCCGTCTGATAAGCCCTTTGATTCTTTTTTTACTTTTTTAGATTTTTCTTTTGGTTCCTCAGCTTCTTTTTGCTTCTTTAGCTCATCTAGATATTTATCACTATTTTTTAAAATAAGACTAAATGCATAATTTGCCTTATCCAATCTATCTTTTTTCTTAAATTTTTCACCTGTAATTTTCTTTAAATTTTTAGCAATCCATTTTATAATTTTTTTAGATTCGCCAGAAGAAATATCAGAAATATCTAATATTTTTGAACCTTTTTCATCAATTAATTGTTTAAATATCTCTAAAATATTATCATTTATAGACTTATATTTTTCTTTCATCTCTAATTTTCTTTTTCTATTTATAGCTTGACTTTCTATATCTGAATCTTTTAATTTAGCCCAAACTCTAGCAAAGAGACGTGTAGATATCTTTTTATTAGTCTCTTCTTCAAACACTTCTATATCTAAATAATCTAATTTTGTAGATATCCAACGAAGAAGTCTTTTGGCTTTAACATCGCCCTTATTATCCATAATTAAATCTTCAGGTAATAGTTCTTTTTGTGCCATTTTAATTAAATTATCAGCTAGCTCATCTAGTTTTTCATCTGAAATATTAAGTTTGTCATATTCTGATTCTAATTCTAAATCTTCCACAATAGGTCTTTCTTTTTCAAAGCTTTTGATATCATCAATTGATCTATCATCTGATTTTTTTGAAAATTGAAATACACTATCCTTATGTGAAGATATTTCATTAGATCTCCTTATCTCTAAAATACGTTCCAATATCTTTAATACAAACTGAT
>CAYQAE010000096.1:6152-6475 GCA_964415445.1 uncultured archaeon
AAGTCTCCTTCTAATTTCTTATATTTAAGACCCACAATATAATGTATGTGATCATAAATCCAATCCTTAACTATTTTAGCTTTTGAAGATGCAGAATCAGTAAGATTTAGAGAATCATCACCTAGATCTCTACATATCTCAACAGACATCCTAGGTATAGATTCATCAATTTTATCCCCACTTATCTCATCTAAATTAATCACTTTTTGTGAAAGAATTTTATCAATCTGTTTTTTATAAGCCAATAGTTTCAAAGTAAGAGAATGGACAAAATCAGGATTTTCTTTTGTATATTTGATAGGTTTTTTTGTAATAACCCATAA
>CAYQAE010000097.1:0-6361 GCA_964415445.1 uncultured archaeon
TATCCAATTATTTAAATTTTTATTCAACAGAACTAAATATTAAAAAGAGCTTCAATTCAATATTAAGTTGAAGTTCATTTCTAGTTTTTGATGGCTTTGGTCATCTTTCTGGTTTAAAATGCAAAACCATTTTCGGTATTTTAAATATCATAGATATTCTACTTGTATTTACTCTTTTTTGAAATCTAAAATAAAAAATATAGAGGTAGAATAAAATATGGTAAAAAAATTTAGGTTTATCAAATTTTTTGAAGATTTGCGAGCCACTGATGTAGATATAGTAGGTGGAAAAAACGCTAATTTAGGAGAACTCTTGAGTTTTGGAGTCCCTGTGCCACTAGGATTTGCAGTAATGGCCAATGCTTTTGATTATGTTTTAGAAGCAAATGACATATATTATAATAGAGAGTTAATGTCTCTAAAACAATATATAAAAATCCAAATTGATAGCATTGCAGAACAATTAAAACATGAAGATACAAAATCAATTGAAAAAGTTAAAAAAACATGTGCTAATATTAGAACACATATAGAACAAGCCACAATGCCTGATTCGCTTTGTGATGAGATAGAACAAGCTTATGATGAGTTAATAAATAGAATAGGTTATGAATCAACATTTGCAGTTAGAAGTTCTGCTACTGCTGAAGATTTACCTGATGCTTCTTTTGCAGGACAACAAGATACACATCTAAATATTAGCGGAAAGAAAGATGTTATAGATTATGTATTAAAAGACATGGCATCTGTATTTACTCATAGAGCTACAATGTATAGACAAAGAGCGGGATTTGATCATTTTGCTGTTAAGTTAAGCGTTGGAGTTCAAGAGATGGCTGGAGGCAAAGGCGGTGTAAAAACATCTGGTGTAATGTTTACCGAAGATCCCGATTCAGGAAATTCAAATGTGATTATTATCAGAGGAACATGGGGTCTCGGAGAACTTATAGTTCAAGGTATAGAAAAAGGGGATGAATTTATAGTCTTTAAACATAGCCCCAAAAAGATGAGAATTATCAATAGAACCTTGACCAAAAAATTGCAGATGATGCAATTTGATAAGGAAAAAGGAGGTACTATCAAGGTATATGTACCTGAAGATCAGCAGAGGAAATTTTGTCTGAGAGATAAACAAGTATTAATTTTGGCAAAATATGCCCAAAAGATTCGAAAACATTATAAAAAACGTATGGATATAGAATGGGCATTAGCTAGGGATAAAATATACATTGTTCAGGCTAGACCTGAAACAGTGCACAGCCAAAAAGGAGACAAAGAAGAGATCTTTTATTTATTGGAAGATCCAGATGAATTAGAAGATGAAGGAATTCTCATTAAAAATACAGGTACAGCAATAGGACGCAGAATTGGATATGGTAAATTAAAAATTATAGAGTCGATAAATGAAGCATATTTGTTGGAAGACGGAGATATTCTAGTAACAGAAGAGACAAATCCAGATTGGACATCTTATATGCAAAATTTAGGAGGAGTAATAACAGAAAAAGGAGGTCCAACATGCCACGCAGCAATAGTGTCTAGAGAACTTAATATTGCAGGTATTGTTGGTGCTGATAATATTGTTAACACAATGAAAGAAAAGCAACGAGACGAAAATATTGAGACTTTAACTGTTGATTGCAGTGAAGGCGAACCCAGAATTTGGACTAAAGAAGTAGAATACGATTTTGATACAATTGAATTTTCTCAATTACCGAGAACTAAAACTCAAGTATTGGTAAACTTAGGTATTCCAAAAGGAGCTCTTTCGGCTGGGAAATACCCCGACGGAACGGGTTTGGCGAGATTAGAATTTATCATTAATGATGAAATTCAAATCCATCCAAATGCTTTGTTGAATTATGAGAGTTTATTAATGCGTTATGATATACTCTTGGAGATGAGAGACGAAATAGAAAGAAAAAAGAAGAGCGAATTACATCCAAAGGATCCTTTAAATACAGAAATAAGAAATTTAAAGAAAACTTTAGATAAAATCGAAGAATTAACTTCTCATTTTGAAAACAAAGAAGAATTTTATATCCAAAAATTAGCTGAAGGAATTGCCACGATAGCAGCAGGCGTATGGAAAGAATTACCTGATGGATCAATAGCACCTTGCATAGTTAGACTTTCTGATTTTAAAACAAATGAATATAAAAATTTAATTGGTGGATGGATTTATGAAGGTGAAGAAGCAAATCCCATGATGGGATATCGTGGTTGTTCGCGATACGTAGATGATGATTTCCAATGTGCGTTTATCTTGGAATTGAAAGCTATTAAAAGAGCAAGAAGATGGGGTTTGAAGAATATAATACCGATGGCACCATTTTGTCGATCTCCTGAAGAGGCTGCTGAAGTGATTTCGATAATGGAATCTGAAGATTTAGTTAGGGGTGAAAACGGTCTGCAAGTATATTGCATGGCCGAAGTCCCGTCTAATATCATCTGTGCAGACCTTTTCTGTGAATATTTTGATGGATTTTCAATAGGCTCTAATGACCTCGTCCAGCTTACATTTGGGGTTGGAAGAGATAATGAAAAGCTCATTCCACTTTCTCGGGATTACAAGTATATCGCCAATAGTGCGTCTATCAGACGCTCTCTTAGAAGTTTAATTACCACTGCTCATGAACACGGAAAGAAAGTAGGTATTTGCGGTCAAGCACCCAGTGATGATCCTGATTTTCTGAGATTCTTAGTTCAAAAAGGAATTGATTCAATCTCTTTGAACTTTGATACATTTGCAAAGGGAAGAATCAATACATGGCGAACTGAAATCATTGAGTCGTGCCTAGAAGATAATCTCAAGGATAAGGCATATTCTTTCTTAAGAGATTGCGATGCTTTAATTGAAAGCATAAGAGTTCCGAGAGGAAGATTACGTAATATGGTGAGAAAAAAGCGAAAAAAAGCTCAAAAAGAATTGATGAAAACTTCAGCTAACTTCGATGATATTTTCAATGAAATCCAAGATATTTCATATAGTTTTGTTAAAAAAATCCAAGAAGATAGAGATTTCAAATTGCTATATAATCAATATAAAAGTAAAATAGATAAATTTGAAGAAATAATCTCCACACAAAATAAAACCATCAGAAAATATGGAATATTCTAATTTCTTTTTTTTATTTTTTTAATATATCTTTAGAAGGATATACTTTTTTTATATTAGTAACTACTACATAAGGTAAATCTTCTGTTTTTTGTCTGTCACATTTATCTTTAGAGGTAAACTTATCACATTTTTTGCAATATCTATTTTTGTGAAGTAAAGTTCTAAGTTCTGCAAATAAAATAGTTTCAAAATGATCTATCTCTTCAATATTTGAATCCCATTTATCATTTAGATGATCAAATAATAAATATACTTCACTACAATTGTTACATGTTGCACAAACTTTTTTTATCTGACAAATTAGAGCTTCTTTTGTAGGCTCAATTGCATGAAAATATACTTCAGATATTATTAATGATTCTTTTTTGCAATCTTCACACATTTTTATTTCTGACATAGTATTTAAGGTAAGTTAGGTGAAAATTTAAAATTGTATATATTATATGAACTATTGTGTTTGAGATATGCCAGAGGAGAAAATTAAAACAGGAAATGTAGAATTTGATGAAATTTTGGGCGGGGGTTTCAAAAGAGAGTCTCAAATTTTTTTTGATGCAATTGATTCAGATAATACAGATAAATTTATGAATTCATTTTTAGATAGCAAAATTTCAGATAAATTTTCAGTGGTTTATATCTCTGCAAATCCACCTTCCAATTTAGAAAAATTTTTGGGTTATGAAAATTTTTACCTAATTTGTATAAATACCCAACATTTAGAGCAGGCAAAAGTATCAGAAAATTCATATATAGTTGCGCAAGATGAAGTTGCAATTACAATTGAGGATGTTGTATCAAAACTTCCTTTGAGAAAAACAATTATCATTTCTGAAATTTCTTCTTTTATCGTAGATTATGGGATGCTTGCGGCAACCGAGACAGTTGAGAATTTAATTAAAATGTCAAAAAATAAACTAGTTACCTATTTTTGTCTGTTTTATAATAATAAACATCCTCCATTTACAACTAAATTATTTGATTGGAAATTTAAATTTAAATGAAGTTGAAGAAATTAAACATCCCAACCGTGTTTTATATTTAGGAGAATTTAAAATAAGTAAAAAATAGAATTTTTTATTTTTGAAAAAGTTTTATTCAAATCTTCAGCTATTTTTTTTAGATAAATAAATATTTTTAGAACAATAATTGTAGATTGTTATGTCCAAAGTATTCTATCTCAATTACAACTAATTTATATTGGAGTAAAAGTTAAAAAAAGAAAGGTAGTTTAATATATTACATGGAAAGCATTAGAAGACGAATTTGTCCTTATTGTCACAGTAGGGTACCTCCAGGTTGTGATAGGTGTTTAAGGTGCGGTGAGTTATATAGAGCTTATGAAGGCAAACCAGAGTGTTTTACTAAGATGGCTAATGTGCGTAGCCTATCAAGATGCGAATCATGTCCTGAATTTTCTTTGTGTTGGAAAATATCATTCCTAAATTTGAAAAAAGGCGTTAAAACATCTATTGAAATAGTTGGAACAGGATTCAGATATATGTAGCTATTTTTGAAATAAAGTTTTTCTCAAACTATATAAAATATATATTTTTTTATTATTTAAACTCAAAGTGATAAAAAGTTTTAAATATATTAATGACATAAACATATAGTGGTGAAAAAGTTGGATAGTGCATTAGTTGCAGTAAGGTTTGATATTGAAATGTTGCATAAAATCGATGATTTCATAAAAAACGGGATTTTTTCTAATCTAAAAGAAGCACTTGAAAATTGTGTATCAGAATATTTTCAAAAACATCCAAATCTTTCAAAATCTGGAGCAGCCGATTGGTTTGATAGTCTAAAGGCTGTAAAGAGTAAAAATCATTAATCATTTGGCATACTACATGCGAATAAAAAATTAGTGGTATGTTGGATGGGGCTCGTGGGGCCTAAAATAGGGATAATTTCCCTTTTTGTAAGAAAATTTAGAGTATAAATTTTAATTACTAAAAAGGGATATTTTTTCTTTTTGTAAATATTATTTTTGAAATTTGTAGGTTTTTTGATATAATATGCCCATTTTTTTAATTGTTTTTGAGCATTTATTTATTTTAAAAATACTTATTTTAATTTAAATTTATTATAAATTAGTTTTTTAAGATTTATATATAAATAAAATAGTTTGTATTGCTTATTTTTTTATTGAAATGTTTATTATAGTTTTAAATATATTAAAAAAAATGCATTGTTTAATATGTATATTTTATTATACATAATCAATTATACATATCTAAAATTATTATATACTACCTAAAGATAAAAATAAGCTATACTATAATCTATTAATTATTTTAAAATTGTCTAAATACTTCTATAAATTTCATACGCATTGTGGTTTTGCATTTTTTGCATCTGTGATACATATGTTTTGGCACTGCATCTGGATCCAATGATAATTCTCCAACTTCTCTTTTATATCTTTTTTCACACTCAGGACACTCTAGGATGATTATACCCATTTTTTTAAATCTCCTATATTTTTTTTGCTAAATACTTGTATTTTATTACCTAAACATTCTTTAATTTCTTTTGGTAGTCTAAATCCACCATCATCTGATATAGATAGAGAAATTTGTCCACTATTTTTGAATTTTTTTACTATTTTAGCATGAAGTTCAGTATCCACATTATCAAGTAGAATTATTAGATTTTTTCCACCCCACAGAAGATCAATTTTATCTAAGTTTAGCTCATCTGGAAGGTATAGATATCCATCTTTGACTTCTAAATCATAGTTTTTGTAATTTTGGGTAATTGTTTCGATTTTTTTGTGGATTATATTTTCCATCTCATAGAAAAAATCTTCTTTGTGAAGTTCAAATCTATCATGTGCTTCTTCATGTGATATAAGTGGAATTAATAGAGATCTTATAACTTCAGTATTGTATACTGATTTTAAGATTATTTTATTTTGGGGAGAGTTTATATTAAATACAATATATTTTTTCCCCTCTTCTGTGTGGTTTGCAGCAACAAAAGAATCTTGTCTAAATTCTCCAAATCTTATCTCATAGCTTGAGAGTGAATTTGCAACTTCTAAAAATAGTTTTTCCTCTTGGCCTAATTCATCTTGTTCAAATATTTTTGTAGGGATAGGTTTTTCAATGGGTAGATCTGAAAACCAAGGCATATCTACTCCATAATTATTTAGAATAACTCTACATATTGATTCTACACTTCTTCTTTGGGGTATTTTTGCCACAATATAACCTTGGGCTTTGGCAATATCAGCTTCGA
>CAYQAE010000098.1:0-6059 GCA_964415445.1 uncultured archaeon
CAAAGATGAGAGAATTTGTCCAAAGGATAAAATACCGCTAGAGATGCCAAAATTAGTATTTGTCAGAGGTATAAACCAACAATATTCATCCAAGAAATTGATGGGTAAATAATTATACTTTTTCTTTTTTAAATAATAAAGTATGAAAATTAATTCTGATACTGCTTGGAAGATATTGAAGCAAAGATGTTCTAAAAAAATTGTAGAGCATTGCGAAGCAGTTCTAAATTTAGCATTAAAACTTTCAAAAATATTTAAAGTAGAATTAGATATTGAAAAAATTATAATAGGATCTATTTTGCATGATATTGGAAGATGTAAAACACATGGACCAAAACACGGATTTTTAGGTGCAAAAATTGCAAAAAACTTAAATTTAGATGAGGATATAATTAAAATTATTGAAAGACATGTAGGCGGAGGAATACCAAAAGAAGAAGCTAAAAATTTAGGATTGCCTAATAAAGATTTTATTCCAAAATCTAATGAAGAAAAATTAGTTTCATATGCTGATAAATGTATATCCCACACTAAAATAATTCCAATTGAGAAAACAATTGATAGGTTTTCAAAAAAGCATGGAAGCGATCATTCAGCAACAAAATTATTGGTTAAATTAAAAGAAGATGTTGAAAAAAACATATTAAAATCCTAAATCAACTTATTGCTTCTTCATATATTTTTCTCAGTTTTTTATTTCTCTTTTTAATATTAAATTTTCCATGAGTTATTTCTTTTTTTCCAGCTTTACCCATTTTATCTCGTAAATTATCATTTTCAATTAATACTTTGATTTTTTCTAAAAATGTTTCAAAATCAAGTTGTCCTGCAAAATTCGGATATTTTTGATTCTTTTGCTCAACTAAATATCCACTAACATTATTTTCAACAATTTCATCTGATACAGGAACTAAATTTCCGACAGTAGTAATAACAGGTAATTTAAAATTCATAGCCTCAAGCAAAACCATACCAAATGTTTCCATCCTAGTTGGTAGGACAAAAATATCAGAACTTTGATATATTTCAAATAGCTTCTCTTTATTAATTCTTTTTCTATATATTGTTATATTATCATATTGGCTATAGCGTTTGTAATAATTATCAGCTACTTCACCCACATAAATAAGTTGAATGTCATATTTATCTTTTATTTTATCAAAAGCTTCAAACATATTGTCTCCACCTTTTTTATAAAAATAACCTCCACCTGCACAACAAAAAAGTACTATATTATCATTTTTTTGTTTTTCTACATCTACTGAAGTTAGGGCAGGATATAGATGCTCTATTTTTTCAACAATTTCTTTATCCTTCAAAAATTGTTTCATTCTTCGTTCTAACCATTTCGACCAAGGTAGAAGTTTCTTACAATATTTATTTAACATGAAATTCTTTAAAATATTTATTCGTTTTTTAGAAGATTTAGATAAACTATTTTGAGCCCAATTTCTTTTCAAAAATTTGCATTCTTCCCATTCATATTTATAATATAACCAAGGATATGCAAGCATATCTAGATCGATTATATATGGTTTTTTTGAAATAATTGGCCTATTTACCGAATGAATAAGATCTTTAGGTTCTCTAAAATAGGGAAAATAATCATAATCTAACTTTTTCCATTTCTTTTTTTTCAAAACAGTATAATTTTTATAATTTAGACAATTTGAATTATTTGAAAATACATCAGGAGCAAAAATTGTCTCGACAATAGGAATTCTAAAATCTGGCTCTATTATATATTTGGTATTATCAGGAGGATTATTTAGAAGTTCATAATGATATCCTTTATGAAACTCTATACTATTGTTAATACTTACTTTGATTTCATCCATCTAAATTCACATAAATTATTTTTTGCAAATATCATAAAAAATTCTTTCATATTGATCTACCATTTGACCAAAACTAAACTTATCAACTATTTTTTTTCGAGCATTTTTGCCAATTTCTTTAGGCGTATTTAAAACTAAATTAAACATTATATTTTCCATCTCTTTATAATTTTCTGCTAAATACCCTTCTTTCCCATTTGAAATTATTTCAGCCATAGAAGAGTTATTGAAGGTGACTACAATATTCTCACAAGCCATAGCTTCTAGAAGTGCGTTAGATGTGCTTTCAAATTTTGAAGGGAATAAAAAAATATCAGATAAAGACAAATAATCTGCAATATTTTGGCTTTCAATTGGACCTAAAAATAGGAAATTATCTATATCCTCAATTTCACTTTTTATTTTCTCAGAATAATTTTTAATCTCTTTAGGACCTATAATTAAAAATTTTATGTCTTTTTTTCGCATTAATAACTTTTTTCCAACTTTTATAAATATATCTATACCTTTTGAAGGATGAATTCGGCCAACATAAGTTATTACCGTGTTATTATCAAGATTGAGATCTGTTTCTAAATTATTGTTTTTCTTTCTTTTGTAAATCTCTGTATCAACACCTGAATAGATAACTGAAGTTGAGTTATACTCTTTTATCTCATCTAAGACATATTTTGAATCTACAATTATATGTGAAACTCTTTTGTAGGTCTCTATCTCCCACAGATGAGCTAAATAATAATTAATATATTCATCGGTAATATCTTCAATTTTTTTTGGAGCATCAATCGGTTGTCTATCTAATTTTAGATATTTATAATAATCATTAATTGTTTGATTGACTCTCAAAACTATAGGTATCTCTGGTTGCAGACAGATTTGTGCAGCTTGTGAATCTATACTTATGCAAAAAATTAGATCAACTTTTTTTAATGATGTAATAGATTTCACTTGATCTAGGACTAAAGAAGAAGTTAAATATTGTCTTTGGAAAAAATTGACTTTAGATAATTTTGAATTATCATAAAAAAGATAGCTAACTTTACCATCTAGTTGTTTTGAACTACTACTATACTTTTTCCAATAATTTTTTGGTGAACTTTTGCTAAGTAATATTATTTTATGTCCTCTCTTGCTTAAGACATGGGCAAGTTTATCTACAACAGATAAACCTAAATTAAGATGAGGTGAGATAAACAATAGATTCATATACCAAAAAATATCTGAATTAATTAAAAAAATTATGATTTTCAATAAAGTTATTGTATTATTTAAAAAGAATTTATTAGAATAAAATTAAATTTAAGGATATAAAATGACTAGAATTGCTATTTTAGAAAAAGACAAATGTAGAGGACCTAAAGATTGTCCATATATTTGTCAAAAATTTTGTCCGGGTGTCAGAATTGGAGATGAAACTATAATTGTAGGTGATGATAATTATCCAATTATATCAGAAGAATTATGCACAGGCTGTGGGATATGTGTAAAAAAATGTCCCTATGATGCTATAAAAATAATTAATCTACCACAAGAGTTAGAATCAAGTTGTGTGCATCAATATGGAAAAAATATGTTTAGAATTTATAACCTACCACAAATTAAGGAAGCCTCATCAATTGGACTTTTAGGAGTAAATGGAATTGGAAAAACCACAGTATTAAATATATTAGCCGGTAAACTCAAACCTAATTTAGGTAAATTTGAAGATGAAATTAGATGGGACGAGGTTATAAATTTCTTCAGAGGCAAAGAGATTCAAACTCATTTTATTAAAGTCTCAAAAGGTGAAATTAATTTTTCATACAAACCACAAAAAATACAGGCTATTCCAAAACACTACACTACTACAGTAGAGACTATTTTGAAAAAATTTGATGAAAGAAAAATATATGACGATATAATTGAAGATTTAGAGCTTAAAAATATTCAAGATAGGAGAATAAAGCACTTAAGTGGTGGTGAATTGCAAAGGCTAGCTATTGCAATTGCCTTAGTTAAAAAAGCAGAAATATATATTTTTGATGAACCTGCAAGTTTCTTGGATTGTTTTCAGAGGATAAAAGTAGCTAAATTAATAAAGAAGCTTACTGATGAAGATAAAACTGTAATTGTAGTAGAGCATGATTTAACTATTTTAGATTTAATATCTGATTATATATCAATACTTTATGGTGAATTTGGAGCATATGGAATAGTTTCAGATGTTTATGGATCAAGAATAGGTATAAATTCATATTTAGATGGATTTTTGAAAAATGAAAATTTAAGATTTCGACAAAATTCGATTTCCTTCCATAGCCATGGTGCAAAAGATTTTAGTGGATCAAAAGTACTATTTAGATATCCTGAATTTAAAAAAACTTATTCAGGATTTAAGCTTGAAGTTAGTGAAGCAGAAATTTCAGAAGGTGAAGTTATAGGTGTAGTTGGTCCAAATGGAATAGGTAAAACTACCCTAGCCAAAATAATAAGTGGTATTGAAAAACATGATGAGGGTAAAATTAAAAATAAAATAAAAATAGCTTATAAACCCCAATATCCAAAAACAAAATCAACGGGCACAATAGAAGAAGTCTTGAGAAAAATAGCGGGTTCAAAGATTTATACTTCAAATTTTAAAACTGAAGTATTAAAACCATTAAAGCTAGAAAAATTGCTAACTAGGGATGTAGAAAAATTAAGTGGAGGAGAGATGCAGAGGATAGCAATTGCAGCTAACATATCTCAAAAAGCAGATCTTTATTTATTTGATGAGCCTTCTGCATTTTTAGATGTAGAAGAGAGGCTCAATGTTGCTAAAATGATTAGAAAATTAATTGAGAAGACTAAAAAATCTGCTTTTGTAATTGATCATGATATTGAATTTATAAATGCAATAGCAGATAATATTATGATATTTGAAGGAATACCTGGTGAGTGCGGAAAAACAATAGGGCCTATGGATAAAAAGGGCGGAATGAATCGATTTTTAAAAGAGATGAATATTACCTACAGAAAAGATAAAGAATATAACCGAGCAAGAGTTAACAAATTAGATAGTAGATTAGATCAAAAACAAAAGAAGCAAAATAAATATTATATCATATGAAAAATAGGTTTATATCCTATTTTTTTTGGTACCTCAATTAATCTTTTAGAATATCTAGGAACTTCTTCACCATATATTGGCTGAAGTGATGGGATTAATACTCTTACTACAGGGATACCTAGCTCTTTTTTAGTTAGATCTGAGATTAATAAATCTAATTTCTTCTTTTTGAGAATAGACTTCACGTTTTCAATGTTTGATTTTAAATCCTCTTTCGAAGAATTATCAGATATGTCCTGCATTGACTTTTTAGGACCTGTAGAGTTATATAAATGTTCATGAGGAGATGAATCTAACCAAAGTGTATTTTTATTTGCTGCAGAAAATTCTAATGCTTCTGTAAGTGCTCTAAAAAGAGCTATATCTGGATTTATATGAGAACAAACTGTATGATTATATAAAGTATGTTTTTTTCTTTTTGTAGCCAAAAAAACACTAAATGTAGGTATATTAATATCCATAGTTACGTCTTTTACATAGTACTTTATTCCTTTTTTATCTAAAAGAAATAATAATTTCTTAACATATTGATTCCTTGATGTTTTAGGATCAATATCTGGCATACATAATTTATTTAGAAGTAAAATCATTAATGAATCTCTTTCTATAACTTCAAATATACCATGCAATATTGCTTCTTCTATACAATTTCCACTGGCAAGACCATTTGTATCTACAATGCTCCAATCTAATTTAGGACTTTTAAAAATTTGATAAACAAATAAAGAAGGCACCAAAAAATATTTTTTATTTATTAGCGAATAAGCCCAACTCCAGTTAATTTTTAGATCTTCTGAATAATTTTTACTGGCTACAGAGTATAAAACAAATGATTTAGGATCTTTGGCTATTTTTTTTATATTTTTATAGCTATTTTTAATCAAGGTAGTATTTATCAAAAAAGAACTGTATCTTTCAAAAGCTTCCATCATTGCACTAACTTGAGTTTGTGTGTCAGTCAATCCTTTTCCATGACATGTAATAAAATCTTGAGGGTAAACTAATTTTGTTAATTTTTTGAATTTAATATTTAGTGGTTTTCGAAAAGTTGCTACATAATTAGGTTTAATTTCATATTTTGATTTAATTTTATACACTTTGTTAATAATGTTATTCTTTTCATTTATAGAATA
>CAYQAE010000099.1:0-5694 GCA_964415445.1 uncultured archaeon
TTGAGGATCTTCTATTAATTCTTCAAAATTAATATAAAATTTAAATGGTGCATTGTTTTTTATTCCTATTTTTGCTAATTCAGGATCTTTTTGTAGTCTTTCAAAACCTATATAAAATATTTTTGGTGCATTATTTTCTATACCCCATTTCGCTAGTTTGGGATTTTTTATTAATTTTTCAAAATGATCTAATATAAATTTACGATTTTTTTGTGAAATATCAAGATTGTCTATCATTAATTTCAATTGATGTTTTTTCATATATCCACCCAATAAAGCAATAATATTTTATTTAAATTTGATAAATTAGTTTGTAGAATTACTAAAATAGTCCAAAAGACCTGATCTTTCTTAAGCGAAAATAAAGGAATATATTGTACAGCTCCCTTTCCTATTTTTTGAAGTTATATCATATTTGTGAAACCTCATATATAAACCTTTGTTTGTTCTTTTTAAACTAAGAGTTGTAATTCTAATAGTCAATTCGTTCTAGTCAAAATTTCTCAGTATATGAAATAGGTTTATCTCTAATTTTTTTTAATCCATTATGTTTACAGATTTAGAAAAGTATTTACAAAATAATATTCTTTTTTTGAAAAAAAACATGAAAAAATTTAAATAGCTGCAAAAAATATATGATTTGGTGTTTTTTAAATGAGCGATATAGAAATTCATGAATATAAAGATATAAATTTAGAGAATGCAATGGTTATAGTAAGCTTTCCTACTGCTGGTTTTATAAGCACAATTGTTGCAAATCATATGGTTGAAAAACTAGATTTAGAACGTATTGGTGCAATATCTAGTGATGAATTTTATCCCGCAGCCATAATACATGATGGACAACCAACTCCTCCTGTTAGAATTTTTGCAGGTGAACATACTTGTGGTCCAAATAGTGAATGTAATCAGTTAGTGATAATTGTCTCAGAACTACCTCTAAAGACCTTAACTTTTGCTCCATTTGCAGAAAAAATATTAGATTGGTGTGAAAAGAAAAAATGTAAATTATTACTTACAATTGAAGGAATTAGCGGACAAAAAAAAGAAGAAAAAGATCAAAAAGACAAAGTATTTCATGTAGCAAGCACTCAAAGTGCTACAGATGATCTAAAAAAATTAAATACAAAGCATCTTACATCTGGGATGGTAAGTGGACTTTCTGGAATTTTATTATATAAGGGTAATCTTAGGGATTTTAATGTAATATCTCTTTTGACTAATGCACAAACTAAATTGCCAGATAGCAGAGCAGCAGCATCAGTTTTAGGCATCATAGATAAGATGCTACCACAAATAAATTTAGATCCAAAACCATTACTTGAGCAAGCAAAAGATATCGAAGAAGAAGCTAAAAAAGCAGTTGAAAGAATTAGGGGTGCAAAACAAAAATCTTTTGGAAAAGAAGCAACTGATATGTATGCATAAAATTATTTCATAAAGCATACCCCCATCTATAATTGTTTTATAGTCTAAAATCTAAGAATATTTTATGAACACTTTGGAGAAATTAAATTATCTAGGTGATGCTGCAAAATATGATTTATGTGCATCTACTCAATCTCCACGCACAGCTAAAGGAAATATACGAGTAGGTTCACCATCAAGACCTGGTTTATGTCATTCGTTTTTACCTGATGGTCGATGTGTCTCTCTTTTGAAAGTATTATATACAAACAAATGCATCCATGATTGTAAATATTGCCAAAATTCAACTAACTGTTCAAAAAAAGGAATTAATTTTGAAAAAAAAGAATTATCAGACCTTTTTATGAATTTTTATATTAGAAATTATGTTGAAGGTCTATTTTTAAGCTCAGGGGTAGGTGTAAGCTCTGAGAAATCCAATGAAGAAATTATATCTGTAGTTGAATATCTAAGAAAAAAATACAAATATCAAGGATATATCCATCTTAAATTGCTTCCTGGCACATCTTATGATGCAATAAAACACGCTTGTAAATTAGCAGATCGAGTCTCACTTAATTTAGAACAACCTACCAAATCTACTTTTGAAGAGTTATCCTCAACTAAAGACTACAATATCGATCTTCTAAGAAGATTAAGATGGCTAAAAGAGATAAAAAAGAGAAATAAAATTCACTCAGGATATACCACCCAATATGTAGTAGGTGCTGCAGATGAAACTGATTTAGATTTTCTAAATTCGATTGATACACTTTATAAAAAATATGATCTAAAGCGTGCATATTTTTCTGGCTTTATCCCTATAAAGAAAACTCCACTTGAGAATAAAAAAAGAGAAAATATCAAAAGAGAACATCGATTGTATCAATCTGATTGGCTCCTTAGAGTCTATAAATTTTCAAAAAATGAACTTAAATCGACATTGAATGAAGATAACAATTTAGATATAAATAGGGATCCAAAAATCACCCTAGCCCGACTGAATTCTGATCTATATCCTATGGATATAAATTCAGCTACATTTGATGAACTGATCCATATACCAGGTGTAGGAGTCCAGTCTGCAAAAAGATTAATGTATCTTAGAAAAAATAGATCTAAAATAGAAAAAGTACGAGATTTAAAAAATATTGGTGTAGTTCTAAAGCGAGCAATACCCTATATATCAATAGATAGGGGTAGACAAACTACATTAGCTAATTTTGGTGTTTAATTAATGAGGATATTAGATCAAGTCCGACTTCATAAAAATTCCTCCAAGGAATTTATTAAAAAAGCAGAAAAATTAGCCTACCATGATATAGTAGGTTCAAAATCAGATTTAGCAAAAAAAATACGAAAAAAAGCTAGAGAAGTTATGGGTGAATATCATAGATTATCTGCTTTTTTGAGATTTGAAGCATATCCTGAGATGTTGCTATTTACGGAGACAGAATTGGTCCACAATACATCTTCTATGCTTATGAATCATTTTACAAAAAGATATTCTACTTTTGTGATTGCAATTTATACCAATAAAACTCTCTTTTTGGATTCAAAAAGAGACGAAATTAACTATTTTCGAAGAAAATATGAAACAAAAAAACAAGCTTTGGGTTCAATTCGTAAAAATTTAGAAGATAAAATTAAAGATAGAATCAATACAGATTTTTGGGATCTAAAATATTGGGATACTTTCTATAATTCACAATATATTTCTGCGAGAAAAAATTTGAAACTTATGGGGCATTTTTTACCTTCTAAATTTGTAAAACAAGCTAACATGAAAGTAGAGAAGAATTTAATTAATAAAGAGAAGAGAGCAATAAAAAATACTTTAGATAAATATATATCTTAGGTCTACTTTGCTTTTGCTTGATCTGCTACAGATTTTGTAGCTTTCTCTATCTCTTTGGGGTCACCCAAATAATAATGTTTGATTGGTTCTAAATTATCATCTAGCTCATAAATAAGTGGAATACCAGTTGGAATATTCAAATTAACTATATCTTCATCAGATATTTTATCTAGATATTTAACTAATGCTCGCAAACTATTTCCATGTGCTGCTATAATTACTTTTTTTCCTCTTTTAATTGTCGGTGCAATTGTATCATGCCAATAAGGTAGAAATCTATCAACTGTATCTTTTAGACATTCAGTATGTGGAATATCTTCTTTTTTCATGTCTTTGTATCTCAGATCATGTCCTGGATATCTCTCATCTTTTTCATCTAATTTAGGAGGTCTTATCTCATAACTTCTTCTCCATTTAAGAACTTGGTCTTGTCCATGTTTTTTTGCAGTTTCAGATTTATTCAATCCTTGAAGTGCACCATAGTGTCTTTCATTTAATCTCCAATTGCGTCTGACAGGAATCCACACAAGATCCATCTCATATAGAGTAATCCATAATGTGCGTATCCCACGCTTTAGGACTGAAGTATAAGCTATATCAAAAGTAAATTTTTTTTCTTTTAAAGTAATTCCAGCTTTTTTAGCTTCTTCAATTCCTTTCTTAGATAAATCAACATCAGTCCATCCTGTAAACTTATTTTCTTTATTCCATATACTTTCTCCATGTCTTAGAAGTACTATTGTGTTCATAATTTTCTCCTCAAAAAATAGAATAAAAAAAACTATCTATTTATAAAACCAAAAAAATAAAAAAAATTAATTTAGATATGTTCAATTATAAAACACAGTGTCTCTATTACCCAATTTCTTTTTTTAATTTTATTTACCATCTTTAGAATCTCTTCGTCTGAGTGGTTATTCATATATCTATTTAGGGCATCTTTTGTAGTTTCAACTTTATCAGATGGCAATCCCTGTTCTTTCAAACCTTCTATCTTTTTTTCCAATAGTGAGTTTAGAATATAGATTTTGTTGTCTTCTGTATTTTCAAATTCTTTTTTTAATCTCTCTATCTCATTATTTATCTCTTCTGACATAATGATCAATTTTTTTGTGATTTTACAAAGAATATATTCTTTCATGTCAAAGATGAATTGATTTTAATTCAAATAATTCAAAATGAATAAAAAAAGACGACAAAAATCATCTAACTAATTTTATCATTAATTGTGATATTTAAAAATTATACTTTACTATTTTGGCCAACCCAAAACTGACAAATATATTACACTCTCTTTTTTTCCATCGACTTCTATGATTTTATTTACTTTATCATCAAATAGAGCACCAATTTGGCAAGATCCTAAATTAATTGAAGTTGCAGCTAAAGCTAGATTTTGTGCAATATGTCCACAATCTAAATAAATATACCTATAAGCACGTTGGCCATATTTCCATTTCATACGATTGAATATAGCACTCCAGACAAAAACAACTGCTGCATCCTCACACATACTCTGGCCCAATGCAGCATCAGATATATCTTTGCTAAAATCACCTAATTTTATTTCATCTAGCATATGATTTTCAATAGAATAGTGATAAACTCCTTTTTTTATATCATGAACTCGATTAATTATAACATATGTCTCAATTGGATATAGTGCTCCAGCAGATGGAGCTGTGCGGAAATTATATCCAAATTCTTCTTTTCGAATACCACTTGCAGCCCAAAGTATGTAAGATAGTTGGTCTAGACTAATATTTTTATCTAAAAAATTTCGAACACTTTTTCTCTCTTTAAGTAATTTATACAAAATAGATATCTCTTTTGGAGAATTTAATTTAATTTTTTCTGCAAGCGGATATTTTTTATACGGTTTTGGTCGATTTAGAAGATTAATTGAAGTTTCTAAAGATTTATTTGGATCATATTTAGTTTCTTTTTGAAATTTATCCCCAATTTTTTTGTCCATAATAACACAAACATAATTTGTTTTCTCTTTTAAATAAATTTAATATAAATGATGACTAATTTAGGTATATAGTGAAAAAAATTATATAAAATAATATAACCAAGATATTTACAAATAAATTATCTTAGACATCTGGTGTTGTTTTTGGGTAAAAAAAAGAAAAAAAAAGAAAAAGAAGATGATGAAGAATTTGATGATGAGTTGGATAAATTAGATTCCATCATGACAGATGAAAAGGATATTGATCAGGACTTAGATGAATTAGATTCATTAGTTTCAGGTGAAGATAACCTAGATTCAGAGTTAGAAGATTTAGAATCAGATATTTCTACTCCAAAGAAAAAATGTCCTCATTGTGGAGAGGAAACTTTAGGATTAAAATTTTGTGAAAAATGTGGAAAAAGTCTAAAAGCCTCTGAAGAAGATGTAAGTGATTTAGACTCAGATTTAGATG
>CAYQAE010000100.1:0-5645 GCA_964415445.1 uncultured archaeon
GAATTTTACAGATGGTTTTTTTCGGATAAATTGAACGAATACATCTTCGTTTATTGCACAAAGGACAATACTTTGGTTGGATATCTCGCCCTGAAAAAAAAGAGCGATAAGGTTTTTCATATCATGGAGTATGGTTATATGGACATTTCATATCTTAAATACATGATTAGAGAGATTTGTAAACAGCTATCAATACCCGTTATTGGAGCTTATATATTTACAAGGGGTGGAATGGAAATAAAACTTTTCTCGGAAATTGGTTTCCAAAGAAAAAAAGATCTTATGGTTAGCAAATTGAAAATACTAAAAAGTTCGGAAAATGACGATTTACCCGGGGCTTTGATTAAACCTATTACCAAGGTTGTAAAGGAAGAGGACTTTATCCTTGATGGAATAGATGTGAGATCACCTAGATCATGGTCTCTTTTCCCTTCAGATGTTCATTGATAAGAGGATTAGGAAGGTTAAAGTAACTAATTAAACCTATATAATATTAAATAGAAGTTAAACATAAGTTATTCTAAAAGAATAAATAGGCTAAAAAATGAAGAAAAAAATCCTTTTAGTTATACCACATCTTAAGATGGGCGGTGGCGCGGAAAAAATCGCAGCGGAACTCGGCACGAGCTTGAGCAATAGAGGTCACGATGTTACTTTTTTAACTATATACGACGAAAGACCCATGTACGACTTTGAAGGCAAGCATATTTGTTTTAACGAAAAACGTGGATCGAGTTGGCCAAAGAAGATATTCAAGGCCTTGAACATTCCCCGCAAGATAGCAAATGTGTGTAAGCAAGAGAATATTGATACTGTGATATCGTTCATAAAACACACGAACATATCAACAATAAATAGCAAAATATTATTTAGAAATAAAGCAAAGATTATTGTTACTATACATAACAATCCCTTAAAAAGCAGAAAAAAAATCATATCACTCATGCGAAAAATGTATCCCAGAGCGGATTTAGTTGTTGTTATTTCATCTCATATCGACTACATTCTCAAAAATAATTATTCTATTGAAAACACTAAGTTGATCTATAATTTACACAACATTGACAAATTCGAAGAACTCGGAGAATTAAACATAGAAGAAAAGCATAAACACCTTTTCGATGATGGTTTTATTTTTTTAACAATGGGGCGACTAACCGAACAAAAATCTCACTGGTATTTAATCCGATCTTTCAAAAAAGTTTCGAACCGCAGACCAAACTCAAAGCTTATTATTAAGGGAGATGGTGAATTAAAAGAAGAATTGATAAAATTGGTTAATAAATTGGAGTTGGAGGAGAACGTCTTCTTCTTGGATAGAGTTGAACATGTATTTCCTTATCTAAATAGGGCAGATTGTTTTGTTCTAAGTTCACTTTGGGAAGGGTTACCCAATGTTTTAATAGAAGCTCTTTCGCAGAATTTACCAATCATATCCACCGATTGTATATCTGGTCCAAGGGAAATTCTTTGCCCAGAGCTTGGGATCAATGAAGATATCAAGTATCCATATATGGGGCAATATGGGATATTGACAGAACCGTTCGAACATAATATAATTCTAAAAACTTTGGAAGAAGAGCCGCTTTCCAAACCAGAGAGAATTTTAGCTGAAACCATGATTAAGATGTTAGACGATAAAAAATTAAAAGACAAATATTCGAAAGGATTATCAAGGGCAAGAGATTTTGATATAGAGAATATCGTCAAAGAATGGGAAAAAATACTATGAAAAATGGTAAGAAGGTTTTGGTAGTAATAGGAAGTATCGTTTTAGGCGGAGGTGCAGAAAAAATAGCTATTGAATTGAGTACCAATTTACGTAGAAGAGGACATGATGTTACATTACTAACATTTGAAGATGATCGTCCCGAATACGAATTCAGTGGTAAAAGAATTGTTTTTGAGAAGAGGTTCAAAGGTGTTCGGTATACGGAACGGTTTAGAATTATCAATCGGGCTAGGAAAATAGCTAAGTTTTGTAAAAAAAATAAGATTGATGTTGTGATCTCTTTTATGGTCATTCCAAATTTGAGTACGATATTGAGTAAAACACTCTTTAGGAACAAATCTAAGATTATAGTTTCTGTAAGAAATAATCCACTAAAATGTGATGAGAAATTCTACTTTATTATGAAGAGACTATACCCACAAGCAGATTTGGTTGTGGCTTTATCTAAAGGTGTAGAATATACTTTGAAAAATAATTTTTCATTGCAAAATACTTATTGCATCCATAATTTACAAAACATTACCAAATTCAAGCAATTAAGTATATCAAAAATAGAAGAGGAACACAAAGATATTTTTGATGAAAATTTTGTATATGTTACAATTGGGCGTTTAACAGAACAAAAGGGTCAATGGCACCTTCTCAGATGTTTTAAGAAAGTATCTAACAACACGAAGAATTTAAAGCTAATATTAATAGGTGGAGGAAAATTACAAGAAAATTTGAAATCGTTATCAAAAGATTTGGAAATAGACGATAAGGTCATTTTTCTAGAAATAATTAATAATGTTTTTCCGTATCTTAAAAATGCCGATTGTTTTGTTTTCAGTTCTTATTGGGAAGGATTTGGGAACGTTATTACAGAAGCTCTTTCACAAAATCTACCTGTGATATCAACTGATTGTACATCTGGTCCAAGAGAAATATTATGTCCAGAGTTAAAAATTGATGAAATAATTGAATATCCATATTGTGGGAAATATGGGGTTCTGACAAAACCTTTTGAAGAACGGATGGTGTTCAAAACACTTGATGAAGAACCTCTATCAGATGAAGAAAACATATTTGCGGATACAATGATCAAATTATATATTGATAAGAATCTCAGGAAGAAAAATTCAAATGGATTACAACGAGCAAAAGACTTCGATGTTGATAAGATAATTGAAGAGTGGGAGAAGTTGCTATATAAATACTAAACAGCACCCAAACCGATATATATCACAATCGAACATAAACATTCTAAGATGAGTAAAGGAAACAGTAGAACAAAGACGATTTATTATTTAGGCTTACTTTCATTGTTGTTTCTACTTTGGGCTTATATATACCCAACACATCCGTTTCCCGGTGGTATAGATGAGATGAATTACCTAAATCTTGCCAATACCTTCGTATATTATGGTAATTTTAAAACCTTGATACATCCCCTATCCGCATGGGGGATTTACCCCTTTTCGCCTGTTCCGGGAACATCTATCTTACTCGGAAACGGAATGCTTCTAACGAGAATAAATCATCTAGATATCGTTATGATTTACAATTATATTCTCGGAACACTCGCGATACTATCTATGTTTGCATTACTTTTCAAAATCAAAAAAGATTTTCGATTTGCTATGGTCGGCACTTTTATCTTCATCTTCACACCTCGTCTTATGGAATTCTTTCTTTTTTCTTTGGGAGCAAGAGGACTTTTTCATATGATGACACCAACATTCATACTCCTAGCAATAATGTATATCCAGAATAAGGACGAAAAAAAATATCTGTGGTTGGCTATTGTAACCTTCTTCACTATTTCCACAATTCACCTTAATTTCTTATTCTTGATTCCATTTATTTATGCAATGGGCGTTTCAATATTATTAATAAACATGAAATTTCAAAGACATCTGAGAAAACTCAAATCACCTATTTTGAACAAGTTAGTCAACTCACGTTTTTCCAAAACTCTTTTTTGGATCAGTGTGGTTACAGTAATATTTTTATCACTTTTAGCTATAGCGGAGTTTGTTCCTTCTCATAAATTTAATCTTAGGATACTTGAGGAAACCGGTTTTTTTAAAGGTGGAAGTAATATGGAAATAATGGCAAACGTTGGCGTTTCCATGCTAGGGGGATCAAGTTTCGGGGTTTTAATGTTTGGAACCCTTGGTTTTTTAGCTGCATTTACTATTAAAAGGAAAGAACCTGTTGAGTACTTATTGATAATAGCCGCAATTGCTAGCATTCCATTGGCATTGACATCATTTTATTTCAGGCCATTCGTTGTACTATATACATCTATCTTTGCCGCCTATGGTTTTATTTGGATAGTAAAACAAAACATTCCTTTTAAAAAAATCGTAGTTCCTATTCTTGTAATTGTTATGATAATAGGATCATTTGCTTTTATCAACTCAAGACTACCGAAAGGTTATGGGGCGAGAGACGTAAGTAGCCGTCAGCCCGAGCCTTTACACCGGCATCTAGATTATTATATAAATTACGAAACCTACAATGCAGGTTTACACCTTAAGTACAACCTTCGAGAATACGAAAGATATGCAAGTTATAAACGTCCTTTTGAAAACAATCGCTTAGAGGTTATTTCGACTAGAGCATTATATGGAAAATATTACTCGATACATGAGGCAGAGAATTTTTTCAGCAGCGATGAGTGGTATGTCATCAGGAAGCGTAGTTTAGAAATTACCGACCCGTATATGTCAATACCACATGAATCCATCATTTACCCTGAATTATTTGTGCAAAATCTCGATAGAATGAACGAACTAGCGGTAGAACACAATATAACAATAGTCCACACACATCCGGATGAACCTTTGCGAGACATGAACATCTTCATTTTGAACAATAATAGATACAAAATATACGAGAACGAAGAGAATATATTCTGGAGATTTTAGAATTATATTAACGGTAACCCAACCGTTCCATATCCTTTTTTAGTAAAAGATCAATTAACAATTTATGGCTAGATTTAATATGTTTTTTCCAACGATAAGCACTTTCTTCCCGAAAACCAGATTCTTTGTATTTTTTAAAGCTAGAATCAAATACGCGAACATTCAAAAGATTGTCAGAAAATCCAACTCCTATAAATTCAGAAATCCTTTTTAGCTCATCATCAGGATTCGAGACCAGATCTTCGAACTTAACAGAAGTATACTTTTTGGGATTGTATTCTTTGGCATAAAATTTATGCAACTTTGCAGACCAAGTCCACTGAATCAATGTATACAATAAGATACCGAAATCGTGGAATGGATCTCCTTTTTCAAATAAGTAATTTGGTTTATTCTTTTTATTTAATTGTGACATGTATACCGCTCCAGGATCCCTTAAAAGATGGATTACCTTTGCATTTGGGAACCATTCAAACAGTTTAGGCACGTAATAAAAGTGAGTTAAGAATTTTGCACCCATAACACTTTTTCCTTCTTTATCAGCTTTAAATTTCATAAGTAACTCTACAAAAGACTTGATTGTGCCGTCGCTTTTTGATACTTCTTTCGAAAAGTATTCTTTATCAACCGGAATGTCATGCCAGTAGTTTTCCTTTAATGTGTTTGAGTAAATTAGATTTACTAATTCATCTAAATTATCCCCCTTGTTAAAAGGTTCAAAACGTTTGATTTTCTTTGCAACTCCTTTCTGCCAAAAAGGTAAAAATTTTGTTTCATCAATTATACTTATTTCAGGGTGTTTATTTAGAGAGTGCATGAGAAGTTGCGATCCCGTTCGGCTACAACCAACGATGAAGATCGGTCCTATGTCATTAAAACCTCCTTCTTTCATTTATTTCAACCTCTTTCTAGCATCCCTTCATACACTCGTAGATAACTCTCCATCCCTACATCAACAGAATACTCTTTTTCGTAGATCTTGCTGGACTTTCCACCCATGC
>CAYQAE010000101.1:0-5513 GCA_964415445.1 uncultured archaeon
GTCGAAAATATTTAAATAAATTTCTATAAGAAAACTTGTTTATCTACAGAGCCTTACTATGAAAAAGTTTTAATATAATGGTATCATGTTATTTTTATGGTGGTTTAGATGGAAAAAAATGTTCTTCAAAAAGAGATTGATTATTTTAGATCTAATCTTGATGAGCTTTTAGGAAAAGCAAAGAATCAATATGCTTTAATATATGGCGAAGAGCTTGTAGATACATTTAAATCCAAAAAAGATGCTATTAAACGAGGATATGAGTTATTTGGAAATGCACCTTTCTTAGTAAAGCTGATCACAGATGTTGAAAACATACTAAACTTCACATCAAATTTACTTGTGCATACAAGATAAAGTGAGTATAAATGCCTTCTTTTACATCACAAATACCTAATTTGCAGTTAACAGGTCCAATTGTAGAAGTAAACGTGTCACCGCCAAGGACACTTATTGAAATTTTAAAAAAGAAAAAACAAAATATACCTCAACCCCAAAAAGTACTAGCAATGATAGATACTGGAGCAACAAGTAGCGTGTTAAGACCAGATATTATTGAGAAGATAGGATTAAATCCAATAGGTTCGGTCAAAATCAATACACCATCATCAACAGGTCTAGACTGTTATCAATATCAAGCGACCGTCCATTTTCCAAATAATGTTGCAGTGGAAACATCGGACTTAATTGGGGCATCTTTACAAGGTCAGCACATTCAATGTCTGATAGGAAGAGATGTTTTACGACATAGTGTGTTTATTTACAATGGATATGCTCAAGAAATCACATTTAGCCTATAAAGTTTTCCACCCATTCGTTCTCGTCAAATTCTCTGTGTATCCATATTGTATCCTCTGTTCATTGCAACTTCAACTAATAAATTTGATTTAATATTATCATAATGACTTCCATTTTTGACCTATAATGATACTTCGTATCATACTCTCAGTATCCTTTTCTTTCCCTTAATTTTTAAATTTTATAATACTGACCAACTAACTCTTTTTGACTATTTTCTACTTTAGTATCCTCTAGATCATTTTCAGAATCGTCTTTTATTATATCTTTGAACCAATTGGCAATTTTCATTATATATATTTAGGATGATCGTTTATATAAACTTTTTGCTATTTTGTGGAAACTTTTACTAAAATGTTTATACAAAAGTGCTGATAGACCAAGGAGAGCTGCCCCCCAAACCCAAACAAAAGTTTAAAAAATAAAGCCAAAACGCATCCTTATAGTGTGTAGGTGACATTTAATTGGCAGAAGATTTAAAAGAAATTATTAGAATTCAAAGCACAGATATAAAAGGAGATAAAAGCTTATTATATGGATTAACTAGCGTTAAAGGAATTGGAAGTATGTTTTCTAACGCTATCTTACATGTTGCCAATATTGATAAAAATAGGCAAGCTGGAACATTGAATGATGATGAAATAGCTAAAATTGAAGATATTATATCAAATCCCAAAAAATACAATATTCCAACCTGGATGTTAAATCGCAGAAGAGATTATACTACAGGTGAAGATAAGCACACTACTTCAAATGATCTTATTATGTATCTAAGAGAAGATATCATGAGACTTAGAAGAATTAGAGCTTATCGAGGTATAAGGCACGAGAGAGGTCTAAAAGTTCGTGGACAGAGAACTAAATGTACTGGAAGATATGGATTAATGGTAGGAGTTAAAAAGAAACGATAGGTGAAATATAATTGGGTCATCCTAAGAGAATCAGAAAAAAATACAATAAACCATCTCATCCTTGGCAAAAATTACGTATAGATGAAGAGAGAGAATTAAAAAGAAAATTTGGACTTAAAAATAAAAAAGAAATTTGGAAAGCAGAATCAAGATTAAGAAAAATCAGAAGACAAGCTAGACATTTATTAGCCCAAGAAGGGAGTCAAGCTGATATTGAATCAAAACAATTACTTGATAGATTAGACCGATATGGAATAGCTCCATCAGGCATATCATTAGGTGACGTTTTATCTTTATCAATTCAAGATATCCTAAAGAGGAGGTTGCAAAGCTTAGTTCTTGAGAAGGGATTAGCTAAGAGCGCAAAACAAGCTAGACAATTTATAATCCAAGGCCATATTACGCTAGATGGAAGGAGAATTACTGTTCCATCTTATTTAATTAGAAAAGAAGAGGAAGAAGTAATTAGTTTTAATGAATATTCACCAATAGCAGATGAATCACACCCTATGAGGATTCAAAAAGTAGAAGAAGTAAAAGAAGAGGTAAGAGAGGACAATGGCAAAGAAAAATAAGATAAAATGGGGAATTTGTCATATTTTGTCATCGTTTAATAATACGATTATTCATGTAACTGATATTACAGGTGCAGAGACTATAACTTCATGGTCTGGTGGAAAAGTAGTTAAAGCAGATCGTCATGAAGCATCGCCTTATGCAGCAATGAAAGCTGCAGCTAAAGCTGCAGATGAGCTAAAAACTAAAGGGATTGTAAATTTACATATAAAAGTTCGAGCACCAGGGGGACATGGACAAAAAACACCTGGCCAAGGCGCACAGGCTGCAATAAGGTCACTAGCTCGAGCTGGTATAAAAATAGGTCAAATTGAAGATGTAACACCTATACCTCATGATGGAACTCGAAGACCAGGAGGAAGAAGAGGGAGAAGAGTTTAGATGGAAATAGAAGTATTAAAGAAAGGCAGATTTGAATTAAAATTATTAATAAAAGGTATAAGTAATATTTATGCTAATACACTTAGGCGAATTTGTATCTCAGAAGTTCCTACTTTGGCTGTAGATACAGTTATGTTTAATGAAAATAATTCTGCAATGTTTGATGAGATACTATCTCACAGATTAGGACTTCTACCGCTAAAGACAGATCTAGATATATTAGTACCTCGCAGCAGATGTAGTTGTGAATTTGGATGTCCTAATTGCACAGTAATATATAAATTAGATAAAAAAGGTCCAGCTACAGTTTATTCAAAAGATTTAATTTCAGATCACCCTGAACTAATCCCAGTTGAGGGAAATGTGCCCTTAACTAAATTAACAGAAAATCAAGAAATAAGTCTGCAAGCCTTTGCAGTATTAGGGATTGCAAAACATCATGCTAAATGGCAGCCTGCGATATGTTCATATAAAAATGTACCATCTATTGAAGTATCAGATGAATGCGATCAATGTAAAAAATGCATAGAAGAATGTCCCAAAAAATTATTTAAAATAAAAGATAATAAAGTTGCAGTTGAAGATGTAAATAGCTGCACACTTTGTAAAGCTTGCCAAGAAGCATGTCCAAAAGATGCAATAGATGTAGATTACATCAAAGATTCATTTGTATTCAAAATTGAAAGTTTCGGAAGTCTATATGCTAAAAATGTATTTATGAAAGCTTTAGAGGTATTAGATGAAAAAGCTGATGGATTTTCTGAGGCACTAAAGAAAGTAAAATAGAACTATTTTTTATTTTTATAATCTTCAATAGCTGCATGAAGTGCATCTACTGCTAAATTAGAACAATGCATCTTAACTTTAGGAAGACCATCTAGAGATTCTGCTATTATATCCCTAGTTAATTTTAGAGCGTCATTTATATGTTTTCCTTTTGCAATCTCTGTGGTAATACTAGATGATGCAATAGCCGCGGCACAGCCAAAAGTTTTGAATTTTATATCTTCAATTATATCATCTTTTACTTTTATATAGATCCACATCTCATCTCCGCATTTAAGATTGCCAACTTTTCCTATACCATCTGCATCATTGATCTCACCAATATTTTTTGGGTTTGTGAAGTGATCCATTACTTTTTGACTATACATATTTAGATCCATCTTGAGTTAAAATTAATAAATTAATATATATGATACAATTGAGGTTAAAGTTGGTATCTAAAAAAAGAAATAAATTTGGAAAAGTAATGTATCCTGTTGTAATATTCTTCTTAATTATTACTTTAATTTCTTGGTATATAACATTGCGAGGACTAATTTCTGGAGGGTTTGGTGGAGTAATAATCTTAATTATATTTTTGCCCATTTCATTTTTACTAACTGTAATTACTTTGAGTTTATTTGGTTCATATATGGTTGGAGGTAAAAAAAAGCAGAGAAAATATGAATCTAATGTTGAGATAGTTTATGAAGAATAAACCTTAATTTATCCCTAAATTATATTTCTCAGCAATTTCTAAAAAAGAATCAGATAAATGTTTAATATGGTCCCATGTTAAGCCAAAAGTATTTAATTTCCATTTTTTGGTTGCACCTTCAAATATACCTATAATTCCTCTATTTTTAAGCTCCCGATATAAGAAATAACCACGCTTTTTATGGGTCTTTGCTACTTTATCAAAACTGTCTGTGGTATCAACTTTAGATAAAGTATGTTTTCTGGGCATCTCACTTAAAATTTTGCTACCTTCAACTCTCAAAAATTGATCAGCAAAATAATTGGTCTTTTTTATCTCCTCATCCCAATTTTGAACTCTCACTTTTACTTCAGGAAATGATGCCATCATCGCTACTACATTTGAGCCCATCAAGGTACATCCCATCATCTGAATCTCTTTTATTCCAAACTTTCTTTTAGTGATATCCCCTTGAATTTTTGTAGTCTCAAAAACTCGATCCCTATACTCATCAGTTATAGCTAATATTCCAGAGGGTGCAGGAGATGCAAAAGATTTATGACCTGAACCTACCACAAAATCAACTCCTAATTTTTTCCCATCCACAGGCATTATACCTACGGTATAGGCTCCATTATAAAGGATAGGAATATCATAATCGTGGGCAACTTTTGCAATATCCTCGATTTCATGCATATTTCCTAATTTATAATCAACATGATCGATCATAATTAGCTTTGGAAGTTTTGATTCTTTTTTGACTTCCTCAATTTTTTCATGGGTAGCCTCAGCTGTAATTATATTATTTTTATCAGCAGGTATCTCCTTCGCTCTTGCCCCAGCGCTCTCAATTGCTAAAAATTCAGTATAATGGCCCAAAGAAGAGAGAAGCACAATATCATCTTTATTTAACATACTTAGAGTTACAGCTTGAAATCCACGCCTCGCTCCAGGCACTACCCTAGCATGGCCCATACCTACAAAAGAAGCTAAATTTTCATGGAACTTTTGAAGAGGGGGTTTACAAATCTTATCTAATCTAAATGGTTTTCTACAATAATCACAAATAGAATATCCATCCCCATAGGCAATTAATGCTTTCATCGCAGCATTAGTTAGCCTACCACCAACTTGGATTGGATCAACATTAATAAATAATTCATCTCGCACTCTTACATCTATTTTTTTTCCAATTTCACTCAATTTTTAGCTCCCGCTCCACTATATCCATAGATTTTCTAACTTTTTTAATAATTTTCTCTATTTTCTCCCTTTCTTTTGAATTAATTTCAAATTTAGGTTTAATTTTGCGAAAAATACATCTAAGATCACTTAAGGCAAATAAGGCATTAAAAGTCTCATCAACTGCTAACTTACTCAACATA
>CAYQAE010000102.1:0-5491 GCA_964415445.1 uncultured archaeon
CAAAACAAATAAAGAAATCTAAAATGGAAGACAAATCAACAAATTTAGATGAAAATCAACTCTCACAACTCAAGCAAGAAGTTGAAAATATCACATCAGATACTAAAACAAAAGAATAATTAAAATGCTTCTAAATCTCTTCCTAGCTTAAAAAACCCTAATGATACAAAAAGACCCATAAAAGCATAACATAGTGGTTTTAAAAAAAGTAATTCTTCCAAAACAACATTGGCTAAGATCTCACCAACATTAGATAGAAATCCAAAAAAAGCGCCTACAGAAATAAAAAACCAACTCTCTTTTGCAGCACCTTTCATCATGTTAAAGACAGGTATAATATTATAGATAATTAAAAACCAAACTAAACCTAAAAAAGGAACATAAAACATCCTAACAGGTAAAGCCCTATCTATAACAATAATTAAAGATATTATAGATAAACTCCAAATAATTATACCTAAAAATATATATCTTGTAAGCTTGAGAGCTTTTTCTAAGTTATATTTTTTTAATTCTAATTGACCTGTTATAAATATGGCACCTAAAGCGAGATACCAATATGCTACTAAATATAAACTTAATGAGATAGTTGAGGCTAAAGCATCTTCTCCTTGGATATTCATCTGATTTATATCAAAAAAGAGGGAAAGAACAAATGTGATAGATGCACCCACACAAGATAATGCAGATCCCAAAGCCCAATAATAATATGCTTTTGATCCACCTTTTGTTTTTTTATAAATTCGCATAGCTAAAATTGCGATAATTAAGGTTACAATTACAACTACAAATGAAGTTACAGCTAAACTTGAAGCCATAATAAATACTTAAATGGTAATTTTTTAATTATTTTTAAAAAGAATACAAAATTGAATAAGTATTTTTATAAATAAATTTTTTCTTATTCTATATTTATGGAAGATAAATACATCGAGCATTTAATGAGAAAATATCCAAAATTAAATGTATTTATTCTAAAATTATTAGTATTAGTACCTCTATTTATATTTATAGGTCTGATGTCCCTTTTAGGATATTTTGGTATAATTTCTTATCCTTTTTTACTTCTAATTTGTGGAATATATTCTTTTATTTATTATTTGTTAGCAATTAGGAAATTTAGATATTTTAGATAAAAAGAAATATTATTTTATTGAATTCAAACTAGATTATGTCACTTAATATCTTCCATGGGATTTTATTAGGAATTTTGCAAGGAATCTTTGAATGGTTGCCTATAAGTAGTGAAGGACAAATTATCATATTTTCAGTTTTATTTTTTGAGATGGAAGCACAAGATGCATTAGTTTTATCCATTTTTCTCCATTTGGGCACGCTTTTAGCTGCTATTACTTATTTTAGAAAAAGGCTATATTATCTTATAAAAAATCTACCTAATTTTTTCAAAGGAGAAAGAAATGATCAAACAAAACTTATTAGGTATTTAGTCATATCTACGATATTCACGATTTTAGTTGGAGTTCCAATTTATTTTTTAGTAAAAAGTATTATTTCTGATTTATCTGGAATATTTATTACTTTAATTATAGGCACTATCTTAATTTTATTTGGATTTATTTTGAAAAAAATACCTAAAACAGAGTTTAGAGGAAATAATGATACAAAAGCTAGTGATGCTACATCAGTAGGTGCCTTAACTGGTTTATCTGCTATACCTGGCGTAAGTCGTTCAGGTATATCTGTTTTAGCTTTATTGATCCGTCAATTTAGAGCAGAAGATGCACTTATTTTATCATTTTTAATGTCTATTCCTACAATTTTGGCAGCAGAAATCGGTATAGCTTTAATTGAAGGATTTAATTTTATATCAATTGAAGTTTTGATGGTAGCATTAATATTTTCATATATTAGTGGACTTTTAACTATTAAGGTGCTTTTAGATCTTACAAAAAAAGTTAAACCTTATGTATTTTCATTTATTTTTGGTCTATTTGCAATTTCTATGGGTTTTATCTTGGTTTTAGTTGAGGTGGTGGTATGAGGAATTTGAAGAAAAAAGAGGTTTATTTTAATTCTAATAATTTTTGGATCATCTTTTATTCGTATCTATAATTTAGATAGATCTAGTACTTTATGGGATGGCGCGGTCTATTCTTTAGTTGCCAATGATATTTATAAAAATCAAACCCGATGGCCAAAAGATTTCAGAATACACCCTCCCCTAGCTATGTATCCAATGACTTTAATTTTTTCTATTTTTGGAATGAGTGATTTCACAGCTAGATTATCAACTGTAATATTTGGAACATTAACAGTGCCTTTATGTTATATAGTTGGTTCTAAATTATATGATAGTAGAGAGACAGGTTTATTTTCAGCACTTTTTGTATCATTTTTAAAATTGCATGTTAATTTTAGTCGTGGAGCGACTTTAGATATTCTATTAATATTTATATATATTTTAATTTTTTATTTTGTAAATAAATCTATTCAAAATAGCTTTTATTTGATACATACTGCTGTATTTTTAGCATTATCAATTTGGATTAAATATACATCGTTTTTTGTGTTGCTTATTATTTTAATTTATATCTTATTAGTTGATCCAAAAAAATTAGCTACTAAAAATTTTATAATTGCTATATCTCTTTTTATTCTTATCTGTGTTCCTTTATTTATCGGATTAGCTGAAGTTAATTTTTTTCCAATTGAATGGCATCTAAATCATCATGAAGGTAGCAAGGAAAATCATTTTTTAATATTTTTATGGAATTTAGTTGAATTTTATCATATTTTTTTATTTATAGGCATTTTATCTATTTTTATTACTTTTAAAAATCATAGAGATCTTGATTTATTTTATTTGGTTTGTAGCTTTTTTCATATTTAATGGATTCATCCTTGCGTTTACATTTTCTCAATATTTTTTGCCATTTATTATCTCTTTAATTTTTCCTAGTGCTCATTTAATTTCTCAAATATTTTTTAAAGAGAATTATAGATCTAATTTACTTTCTAATTCTTCTTGTTATATTTTTTTTATTTTAGGTATTGTAGGGTTTTTAGTTTCTTTTACAATTTCTATAAATTATTTTAGGGAAAAACATGAAAAAGAATATATATCTGATTCTGTTGATTATATCTCTCCAAAAGTTGATAATAATGATACTGTTTTAGTTCCAAACGATTATCCTCAAGCTTATTATGATATGAAAAAATCTGCTCTAAAATATTTACATTTTATGGGTGTATATAGATTTTATCTAGGAGATAAATGTAATATTGATGGTTATTATTTAAATAATGGTTCTGTAAATGTTTCTGCTATTTTGGATAAAGATGTAAAATATATTGTAGTTATATATGGTATGGGATTTATAGATGAAGAAATTTTTGAAGATATTAGAGAAAATAATTTTTTTATTGATAATTATGAATATGTAGATTCATTTGATGATACAGAGATTTGGAAGAGGAAATAATTTATTTGAAAATCAAACCTACAATGTATATAGGTATTTTAAAAATTAAGAGAAAAAAATAAGTAGGATATAATCCTAAAGCACTAAAGAAAATAATGAACTTATAAAAACAATTATTGTTGATGATAAGGAAGTTATAGAGATCTATCGTATAACTAGCTGAGTAAATCATAAGTTTTTTTATGATAAGTAATTAATAATACTTGATGAATTCATCTGTTAAAAAATCAAAAATAAAATTAGATTCAATTTTCAAATCTTTTCCAGACATTGTCTATATTATAGATTCTAAAGGGTTTTTTTTGGATGTAAATGATATAGCTTGTAAAATATTTGGATACAATAGATCAGATATATTGGGAAAATCAATAGATCAGCTTGATTTTTTAACTTCAGATAGTAAAATACAATTGTTGAAAAATCTAAAACAAAGACTAAAAGGAAAAAAAGTATCTCCTTATATTTTAGAAACAGTTGATAAAGACGGAAAACCATTATTTTTAGAGATAAATGCAAATTTAATTAAAAAGGATGAAATAACCTATGAAATAGGTATAGCTCGTCAAGTAACGGCACAGAAATTATCTATGGCCAAAAGACGAGAAAGTGAGATCAGGTTTAGATTATTATCTGAATCGCTTCCTGTTGGTATTTTTTTGACAGACAAAGAAGGTAGAATTAAGTACACAAATACGGCTTGGAAAAAGATAATAGAAGTATCTTCAGAAAAGCTCAAAATTCCCCGTTGGGAAGTATTAATTCATCCAGATGAGAGAGAAAAAATTTTACAAAAATGGACAAAAAGTAAATATGAACTCAAAAGTTTTTGTGAAGAATTTAGAATATTTACTGCTAAGCGAAATATCAAATGGATTCGATTTCGCTCATCTACTATGATATCAGATGAAGGGATATTTTACCCAGGTTCAATTGAAGATATAACTGATCGAAAAAAAGTTGAGAAAGCATTAAGTAATTCTGAAGCAAAATATAGAGCTATTTTTGAGACAAGTGGAACTCCTATGATTATTTTTGAAGATAGTAGAAAAATTACTTTAGCAAATAAAGAATTCGAAAAATTATCTGGACTCAAAAGAGATGTAATAGAGAATAAACTTCTTTGGACTGATTTTATTGTGGGAAAAAACAAAGACAATATACAAATATACAGTCGGCTTATGAGGCGAAAAAAAATTAATAAGCCAAAATTATTTGTAACAAAGTTTAGAGATAAATTAAATAAAGAAAAAGGTGTAATTCTTACTTTTTCTTTAATTCCTAATTCAAATAAATCTGTAGCATCAATTGTGGACATAACTGAACGTATTGAAGCAGAAAAAAATTTATCAAGATCAATTAGAGAATTGCAGAAATTAGATCATATGAAATCTGATTTTTTATCTATGGTCTCTCATGAATTTAGAACCCCACTTGCTGTAATTCAAGGAAGTGTAGATTTTCTAAAGAGACATTCAAAATTAAATGAAAAGTCTCTAAATACACTCCAAACTATTTCAAATGAATCAGATCATCTAAATAGTATTATAAATAAAATTCTCCAAGTTTCACGTATTCAAGGTGGAAAAATATCTCTAAATAAAGAGATTTTTGACCTTACTCAGCTTATAAAAGATATTTATTTAGAATGGAGAGATATTTGTAAAAAAGATCATAATTTAATATTCGAAAAAACATCTAAAATTGAAATTAATGCTGATAAAACTTTAATTAGAACTGTTTTATCTAATTTAGTATCTAATTCTCATAAATATACACCCGAAGGCGGTAAAATAAAATTAAATATTTTAGATAAATCTAATCATGTTGAATTTTCTATTGAAGATAATGGGGTAGGCATATCAAAATCAGACCAACAATATTTATTTGATCTTTTTTATTTAGCAGATAAAGGGATAACTAGAGAAGCTGATCGAATGGGAGTGGGCTTATATACCGCAAAAAGTATCATTGAACTCCACAAAGGCATTTTGTGGGTTGAAAGCAAAAAAGGAGAAGGGTCTACTTTTTATTTTAGTCTACCTAAGTGA
>CAYQAE010000103.1:0-5470 GCA_964415445.1 uncultured archaeon
ACTTAATAACCTGATAATTCTTTTCTAATAACATCTGCTTTTTCTGTTCCAAATAAGGTTTGAACATGCTTAATTATTTCATCAATGCATTTTTTTAAATCACTAGGATCTGTTGAATTTCTATCAACATTTAATTTTTTAATAGCGTAATCTACAACCCCTTTTCCAACTCCAGGTATTTTTGAATTTACTTTTTCTCTTATTTCTTCTACTGTCATTTTTATCAAATTTTTTGAAGAAAATTTATATTCAATGTTAAGTATATTAATACCAAAAGATATAAAATATTAGTTTCAAATTTATTCATAATCATCATACACTACATATATATTTTATACTAATATTAGATCTTTAGATTTTCTTTTGAAGTTTTTTTATATCTTCTTTAGTTGATAAATAGGTTTCATTATTTTTTGAAAATTCTATTATTTCTGGGCTAATTTCATCTACAATTAACCATCTTTTGTCTATTGATATATTTTCTTTTTTTTCAATTTCTTTTATTTTTTCATCCCAACTTTCTATATAACCTATTTGTATTATCCAATTTTCAATACCTAAACATAGACCTTCTGAAGTTATTAGATCCTTATATCTAGAATAAGTAGCATAACTATTAATTTTATTAAATTTAGGTATTATTATATCTTCATTTGATCTAAATATATCTTTATCTATCTTTTTTCTCTCTAGACTTTTAATTATGTTTTTGATATCTATTTTTTCAGATATATACTCTTCATAAGATTCTTCTACTTGTTTTTCTAATCTATCTTTTGGTATAATTTTAAGATAAGATGATTTAATCCACAAAGCAAAAAGAGGTATATTTATTTGATAAAATCTATTATTTTTTGATACTATATCAATATCTCTTAATCTATTTAATATATTTTTTGCTTCAGCAACAATTACAATTAGTTCTTTAGCAAGTTCTGAAGTTTTAACTTCTTTATTTTCAGCTAAAAAAAGTAGAGCATCTTTTATTTTTGTACTCTCATTTACTTTAATTAGAATATTATCAAAAAGATAAGAAAAATATTGGTTTAATTTGCCATTTTCTTCTGCTAATTCTCCAAATATTAATTTAATTATAGTTTCTTTATTTATATATCTATTTTTACTCTTTTGTATTATTTTTTGCGAAAGAAGTGTTATATAATAGGGTTGATAACCTAAGAAGTAATTTAAAAACTCTAAACTTTCTTTTTCAATTATTAAACTTTTTTCAGACAATATTTTAGTACATAATATATTTGATTCTTTTTTCTCAAGAGATGATAATTTCTCATAAGTAAAAACTCCAAATAATGTTGAATTTTTTAAAATATCTTCAAATTTTTTAATCTCCGAAACTATTGTAAGATATAATACATTGGTTTGGTTCTCTAGATTTGTTTTAAATATACTTAAGATGTCGTTAATATCTCTGTATCTATTTAATTTCAATAGTTTTTGAAATTCATCTAATATTATAATATATCTATCTTCTAACTTTCCAAAAAAGGAAAAAAGTGAATTTAGAATTGTTACATTGTCTGAATCGTCTATTTTAATTATTAATTCATAAACATTTTTGTTGTCACTATCTAATGCCTTTTTTTTGATAATTTCTTTATCAAAATAACTAAAATTTTCACCTAGATATTTATTTAGAAAAATTCCTAAAACTCGATATGCAAAATTTTTTGGTGTCCCTAATATATGTTCACAATCTATGTAAATTGAGTTAGGTATCTCTTCACTTATTTTATAAGCCAATTGAGTTTTACCTATTTTTTTTGGACCTAATATCGTAGTGTGGTCTGCAATATTGCTATTTAGATTTTTTAATCTGTTTTTTATTTTTTCTATAATTTCTGTTCTTCCTGTAAAATATTTTGTAGGATTTATTGATTGCATTTTTTTACCTTTTGTAACTTTTATACATTACTAACTTTTATAGATAAGTAACTTATATAAGTTTAACTGAATTTAAAATTATATATAAAAAACACCATAAGAAGAATATATTATAAATAAAGTTCTTAAATTAATTAGATTTGTTTATAACTTAATTATGATTTATTTATATGTGTATAAACTTTTAAAAAGCTTCTATTTTCTATAAAAAAGCTATAAATTCAAAAAATAATTTTTGTCTAAACTATTAAAAGTTGTTATTTTAGGAAAAATTTGAGGATAATAAATGTTTGAAGCATTTCTACAGTATTTTAGTATTCAAAATTTATTGATAGTGTTTTTGATATTTCTTATTTATCTATCTTCGCTTTTTTCAAGTACAGAAACAGCATTAACTAATATCAGTATGTTAAGAATTAAAGAATTAGTAAAGAAGGGAGTAAAAAACGCTAAAACATTGGAAATTATAAAACGAGATATGGATACAACGATTGCAACTATTTTAATTGCAAATAATCTCGTAAATATTACTGCATCTTCAGTTATGACATATTTAACAATTAGTTTATTTGGAAACGTTGGTGTAGGTTATGCTATAGGTATTTTAACTTTCATTCTTTTAGTTTTTGGTGAAATATCTCCAAAAATATATGCAACAGAGAAGACAGAAAAATTATCCTTGAAGATGGCTCGAGTAATTCATGCACTAACTAGAGTATTTAGGCCTGTTGTAAAAGTTTTTGTAGCAATTGCATCAGGGATACTGGCTTTAGTCCGTGTTAAGAGATCAAAAGGAAGTTATTACTTTGTTACAGAAGATAAAATAAAATCAATGCTTAGTATTGGTGAGGAAGAGGGATCAATTGAGAGAGATGAAAAAAAACTTATTTTAGGTGTTTTTGAATTTGGAGATGAGATAGTTAAAAACATCATGGTTCCAAGAGTAGATATGGTAACAATTCCAATTACTTCTAGCACAGAGGATGCAAAAAGAGTGGCTATAGAAACAGGGGTATCACGTATACCTGTTTATGATAAAACAATAGATAAGATAAAAGGAATTTTACATGTCAAGGATCTTCTACGGGCTAATGGAAAAATAAAATTAAAGAAACTTCTTAGACAAGCCCTATTTGTTCCTGAAAGTAAATTTATTGATGATCTACTAAAAGAGATGCAAAATGAAAAAATACATATTGCTATAGTTATTGATGATTATGGTGGTGTAGCTGGTCTTATTACACTCGAAGATATTATTGAAACTATCTTTGGAGAAATTTATGATGAATTTGATACTAAAAAGAAACTAATCAAAAAATACGGCAAAAAAACTCTTTTAGCTAAAGGATCGACTCCTATTCATATATTAAATAATAAACTTAAACTTAATCTACCAACTGACCACAAAACTATAGGTGGAATAGTACAACATCATCTAGGAAAAATACCGAAAAAAGGAGACGAAGTTAAAATTGAAAATGCTTTAATTAAAATTTTGAAGATGAAAGATACTCAAATTAAATCATTGCGAATTGAGAAAAAGTAGTTGATATAAGTTATGGAAGAGATCATCGAAGATATAAAATCTTTAAAAATTCAAGGTGCAAAAAATGTTGCTATAGCCGGAATTAAGGCTCTAAATATAGCTTCAGATGAAATTTCTGAAGATAATAGAGATTTGTTTTATTCTATCTTATACCAAAAAGCAAAATTAATTGCTAATGCAAGAGCGACAGAGCCTGCTCTTAGAAAAGCCATATTATTTATTTTACATAAATTAAAATCTAATGATTATTCAGTTGAGAAAATGAAAGAGATTGTCACAGAATATGCTAAAAATTATAAAGATAATTTAAAAAAAACACATCAAAAAATAGCTCAAATAACTTCAAATTTAATTGAAAATAATTCTACAATTATAACTCATTGTCATAGTTCAACTGTGGTCGATTCAATTATTTTAGCTAAAGATAAGATAGATAAGGTAATTGTTACAGAAACTAGACCTCGCTATCAAGGCAAAATTACTGCAAAAGAACTTATTGAAGCAGGAATTAAAGTAGTTTATATTGTTGATTCTGCTGCAGCTATTTTTATGAAAAAAGCAGATTTAATGTTAGTTGGGTCTGATGCAATTTTAGTTGATGGTAGTGCTGTAAATAAAATAGGTACTCAACTTATAGCAATTGCAGCAAAAGAATTTAGGACTCCACTTTATATTATTACAGGTACTCATAAATTTGATCCAAAAACAATACAAGGGATTCCTGAAAAGATAGAAATAAGATCTTCTGATGAAATTATATCTGAGGATGAATTAAAAAATGCTCAAATTTTCAATCCTGCATTTGATATAACTTCCGCAGACTATATTAAAGCTATTGTTACAGAAATTGGTGTTATACCTCCTTCTGATGTTTATAATATTATGGTAGAGAAATTTTCCTGGATTTTAGAAGAGGGTAGTTTTTTTGATTAATTTTCACCAAATACAAGCAGATAATCTGAATCCCAGTTTCCACTAGTTGAGTATATATCAATTTCATCTGATTTATTTATATGTTCAATTAAGCCTGCTTTTTCTAGTTTAGATATGTATATGTCTGCATATTTTAATTTAATTGATGCAAAAGTCAAATCTTGAGGATAACCAATTAAAAATCCTAATATCCCTTTCTTTGTTTTATATATCATTTTCAAATCTTTAGTGTCTACTTCTGTAAATTGTTTTAGTGCAAATTTGGTTTTAGAATATTTATTTAAATTAGAGAGATTATAGGGTTTTGTTGAAATTGTTTTTAAAATACTATTAACTTCATGTGCATCTTCTAATTTTGTATAATGCCATCTTTTTTCAAAAATATCTGAGAGTCTAATTTTTTTATTTTTAATATTTCTAAATAATTTTGATGCTTTTTTATAGATCTCTATGTTATTTTTTTTATGTTTGATAGTCAATAATTTTTTTTCTTTTAATTTATCTATTTTTTCTTTTTCTATATGTTCTTTTTTAACATATAAACTGAATCCTTCTTTTTTATTACCTAATACAATGCACAAGAATGAATTAAAAAAATAATAGATATATTTTATATCTTCTAGATAATTAAAATCAATCTCTGATTCATCATAGCCATTTTTTAAAAGATTATTTATAGTTAAGCTTTTATTTTTATTATATAGTTTGTTTAAAATATTGAATTGAGTTTTTAGATCATCAACATTTTCTAATTTCTTTGAATATAGTTTTTTAAAGAAAATAGACTTTATAATTGTATTAGTGTCTAGATTAGATTTATATCTTTGGTTAACACTATCAGATAATCCAAATTGGGGCAATTGAACGATAGGTTCTCTATCATAAGTTTTGTATTCTGCCAAAAATAACACCAATTTTTCGATTCAACCTTTTTATCTTTTTCATGCCTTTTATACTTTACAGTTGTATAAATGTTTTTCTGTTTTTTAAGATATAATTGAATTTTATTTTAAAAAAATTGAAAAAACAGATTCATATTTATTATACATTATATGTATTATACTCTATATCTTCTTTACCCAAGGTCTT
>CAYQAE010000104.1:0-5393 GCA_964415445.1 uncultured archaeon
AGGAGATGAAGATGACAATATTGAATATAGCGATGAAATAAAAGAAAACCTTGAAAAGTTATTAAAAGACAATTCTATTTCATATTTAGAAGTAACTGCAATAAAAAATACACAAATTGAAAGTGCTGAAAATGCAGGAGATTCTATTGGGGATATATTTGTAGTATTTGGTAGTTTTTCTATAATTGCAGGAATAATGCTTATTATAAATATATTTGTAATGCTAGCTGAGGAGCGTAAGCCTGAAATTGGAATGTCCCGAGCAGTGGGGATGAAAAGAAAGCATGTTACATTAATGTTTTTATTTGAAGGTGTAGTATTTGCAGCTATTGCGTCTTTTTTAGGATTATTTGCTGGAATGGGAGTAGCTTATGTAATGATATGGGCTATGGGAGTAATTTTTGCAAGTGAAGTAGCCACAGGTGGTTATGATACTTCATTCATTGATATTTTTCACTATGAAACTACAAGTTTAATTGCAGCATACTGTATAGGTTTTCTTCTTACAGTAGCTACAGTTGTTATAGCTTCATACCGTGCCTCTAGTATCAATATTGTTAGATCAATACGTGAAATTCCTGAGCCTATAAAAGAAAAAGGAGATCTCAAATTTAATATATTGGCCACATTTACTATGATAATAGGACTTTTAATGGGAATTAATGGAGTATTATCAGAAAATAACGATTATTTCGTTATTGGATTTAGTCTATCTTCTTTGGGCTTAGGTCAAGTGCTTGTATGGGTTGGAGCTCCTAAAAGATGGTCATATTCACTTACATGTCTTTTTACACTCTTTTTAGGATTAATCCCATATGAATTTTATCCAACAGATGAATTTAATGAAATATATATAATTGTAGGAAGTTGTATTTTAGTATTTGCTGGAGTAATTCTGACTGTTGTAAATAATGACCTTATTTTGAAATTTATACAACGGATTTTTAAGAGATTTAAAAAAATGCGAGCAATTCTTATGACTTCAATATCATATCCAATGGAGAAAAAATTCAGAACTGGTATGACCATAGCTATTTTTGCTTTAGTTATATATACTATCACCTTAATTGCTATGATTACTGAATTTCAAGTCTCAAGTGTAGAGACCATGCAAAAAACAGAAGCAGGAGGATATGATGTAGGACTTGAATTAAAAGCACCTTTTTCTGGTAATTTCACACAGTATTTAGAGACCAATCCTAATTTAAGTCAATATGAATTTTATGATATCACACCTATGACATTTACTTATGCTAAAGTTTACATACAAGATCAAGATTTATTAGAAGATGAAGGATACACATACTTTGTTAGGGGAATTGAGGAGAGCTTTTATGAAAATAGTGGATTTGAGCTATATAGATATTCAGATAAATTCGATTCAGAAGAAGAAGTATGGGGTGCACTATTTGAAAATTCATCATTAGCTATAGTAGATCAAGCAATGTATTTTGCAGCAGCAGAAAGTAATTTTGGGCCCCAAGATGATGGGAGATTTGGTACACCTCCTGCAAAAGAAGATGATTTAATTTACATTCAAAATATGCAAAATTTATCAAAATCAATGAATATAACAATAATTGGAGTGCTTATGAGTTCATCGCTAAATGGAATATATATGCAAAAAGAGACAGTTGAGACTAATTTAGGAGGATATGAAAATTTCTATTTTATGAAAACTGAAAAAGATAGCGGGGATGCAACAGGAGAATTAGAATATCAATTGATAGATTATAGCGCAGAAGGTACAGATGTTGTAGCATTAATTGAAGAATTTTTAAGAGTTCAAGACAACATTATGCTCTTATTTCAAACTTTTTTAGGTATGGGTTTAATTGTAGGAGTTGCAGGATTAGGTATTGTTATGATGAGATCAATTTCTGAGAGAAAACAACAAATTGGTATGATGCGAGCTATTGGATTCAAAAAAAGAGGTATTTTGAAAAATTTCATCATAGAAACTTCTTTCATTGCTATATTGGGTATTTTAATTGGTGTATTGATAGGAGTTGGAACTGGATTTATGGTCTGGAAATTAGGATTTGAAGATGCAGGATATCCTTTTGCACTTCCAGCGCTAAGAATATTGGGAATATGTGTTATAGCATATATTACAACATTGATATTTACCTATTTGCCAGCAAGAACTGCAACAAAAATTTCACCTGCTGAAGCACTAAGATATGAATAAAAAGATTTATTTCAAAATTCTAAACTACAAATTATATTTTTTTCTAATAATAACCATAAATTAGGTGAAAAATATTAATCAAAATCCTCCAAATAAATTAAGTGGGCTTATAAAAAATAAATATGGTGACTTTCAAAAATTACAAGATGCTCTTGCGCAATCTGAAATTAAATATAAAACTACAATAAATGCTTTAGATGAAGCAATTTATGTAATTGATTCTGATTTTAAAATAGTCCTTTTGAATAAAAAAATGGAAAAACTATGCAAAGAATTTGAAATTCCAAAAGATATAATAGGAAAAAATTTTGAAGTAATATCGATATTTGAAAAAAATACAAAAGAAGAATACAAAACTATATTTGAGACAGGCAATATCAAATCAAAAGAAGAACATATTAGAAAAGATGAAAAAGAATTTGTTTTTGAGACTAAAAAAATCCCTATTTTAGAAAATAATGAAGTCAAACAAATAATTACTCTTATCAGAGATGTTACAGAGCGTAAAAAAATAGAAATAGCTCTTAATGAAAGTCAAAAATTATATTCATCAATTGTAGAAGAAAATAATGATGGAATTATTATAACTCAAAATAATTATCTAAAATTTGTAAATTCCAAATTTTTAGAAATTACTGGTTTTTCTAAAGAAAATGTGATAAATAAATCTTTTTTTGAATTTGTTGATTCAAAATATAAAAAATTAGTAGAAAAAAATTATAATAAAAGACTGGTTGGCAAAAAAGCTGCAGAAAAATACGAAATAGAACTTGTCTCAAAAAAAGGTAAAATACCAGTTGAGATAAATTCTAGCTTAATTCAGTATAAAAACAAAATAGCTATTATGGCCACCCTAAGAGATGTAAGTCACCGTAGAGAGTTAGAAGAGAAATTAAAAAAATCTGTATATGAATTAAAACGTCTAGATCAGATGAAAAGCGATTTTCTATCAATGGTAGCTCATGAATTTAGAACACCTCTTACAATTATTAATTCATATACCCAGGTTATTAAAAAAGAATGTGAAAAAAATAAAGAACACAAAAGATATTTAGAGAACATACTACGAGAGATGGATCATTTAAATAATATCATTAATAAGTTAATACAAGTTTCAAAAATTGAATCTGGAAAGATGATTCTACATAAAACTAAATTTAATGTAGGAGATTTAGTTAAAGAAGTTTATACATCGATATTTTCTGTATGCAAAAAAAATCACAACGTCAAACTAAACATCAAAGATGTTAAAATAGAAGCAGATAAGATTTTAATAAAAACTTTAATCTCAAATTTAGTATCAAATGCACATAAATATACTCCCAAGGGAGGTAAAATTGAAATTAATTTAGATCAAAATTCTAAATTTATTCAATTTAAAATTACAGATGAAGGCGTTGGAATTAAGAAGGAAGATCAAGAAAAATTATTCAAATTGTTTTCTATAATGGATACAGGTCTAAAGCGAGATAGTGATAGATTAGGAATTGGTTTATTTACTTGTAAAAAAATTGTAGAATTACATAAGGGCAAAATTTGGTGTGAGAGTGAAAAGGATAAAGGAAGTTCTTTCTACTTTAGAATACCAAAATAGTATTTGAAATTGCATAGAGGTAAAATTTATGAAAATTTTTGATCTTATAAATAACGCATTAGAGAGAATGTGGTCAGATAATTATGAGGAAGTATTAACAAAACTTTTGAATAAAAAATATACTAAAATAAACTCAAAATATCAATATGATGATTTAATTGAATCTTTAGCTATATTTTGGGGCGATGATGTTGAGAAAATGTTTACTAGATTAGGTGAAATTGTGGGAGAGGGAATGATACCATATGTTTCTAAAAATTTAGAAGGCACAAAAAGTGATAAATTTCATATTATAGTTGGAAATACTATAGATTATCTTGAAGAAGCTATAGCTGCAAAAATTAACGTCCTAGATAGCTATAAGAAATATATAAGAATAAATATCGAAAATTGTTTATGTTTAGATGGATACTACGAAGAAGAATTATGCCCTACTGATTTAATTATTGAAGGAATATTTAGAGGGATTCTAAAGAAAGAATTAGATCTAAAAAAATCTGAAATATGTTATTTTTGCACAAATACAGAAGAAGAACAGTTTTGTGAGTTTGAAATTTATTCTGAGAGATAAACCTTATATTTTTGGAAATAAACGAGAAAATAACTCATCAGGTATTTCATATATCGGTTTTGTCATATAAACATCATTTTTTTCATCTTCAACAAATTTAAAGTCTATGAGATTAAATTGAGAAACAATTTCATCTAAATAATCAATAAAGTTATTTTTATTTTCAACATTGCCCAAACAAGAATCTATTATTAAATGATTTTCTAATCGATCTTCATAGGAGGCCATAGGGTAGTTTAAAAAAACTCTAAAATCATATCCAATTAAAGATTTTAAGAAATAACCGAGACTACATTCTACACTTTTTTCTTGATCTAAAGCATTTACAATCATTTTATCACCTCTATAACCGCCAAAATAGATACTACCATTTGGTTTTATGACTCTAAATAATTCAGAGATCGTTTCTAATTTTTCAATTACATATTCAATAACATGAACACTTGTGCAGATATCAAAATAATTTGGTTCAAATGGAATTCTTCCTTCTTCTATTATTTTTGTATATTTACTTTCAAATTTAGAATCTAATTCAACACCCCAAGCTTTTATGTCTTTTTCTCGTAAATCAGACACAAAATTGCCTTCTCCACATCCAAAATCAAGAAAAACTTTTTCATACTCTTTGGCAATGTAAATTATTGGCTCAAGCTGAAATGACGATCCAACATTATCATAATTAAAATAATATAGATAATCATCTAAAGATCTATATCTTTTCAAATCATTTTTAGAAGATAAATATTTTTCATATGTTTGTATTTTTTGATCTAAAGTAATTTTAGATTTTTCTATAAAACCCTCTGGCAATGAACCCAATATTGCATCAGGAATATCAGATAAAGAACTTATAACAACAATATCATCTTTTTCAGATAAAGGTTTTACCAAATTATTGTCACTTTCGCACAAAGGTTCAAAATCAATCTCTCCACTATCCATATAATTTTATATTCTTACCTCAAATATAAATCTTTGTATCTATTGGCTCTGTAGATAAACAAGTTTTCTTATAGAAATTTATTTAAATATTTTCG
>CAYQAE010000105.1:0-4997 GCA_964415445.1 uncultured archaeon
GTGATAACCTATCTTTCTTAGAACAAATAAATTTAAAAAATTGAATTATTATTTTTAATATATGACGAAAATTCTAATAGCAGACGATAGTCCTACTTTTTTGCAGACTCTAAAACAGAATTTAGAAGCAGAAAATTATGAAATAGTGGGTGAAGCTAATAATGGAAGCGTGGCTGTGGAAAAATATAAGGAATTGAAACCCGATATTCTTATTTTGGATATTTTGATGCCCAAAACTAGTGGAATTCAAGCTCTAAAAGAAATATTAGAATTCGATTCCGATGCAAAAATTATCGCAATGAGTGCCCTAGATAAAATGTCAATTAAAGAAGAAGCATTAAATAGTGGAGCTAAAGATTTTTTACTAAAACCATTTCCTATGGATGATTTATTCTCTTCTATTGATGAATTAATTTAAAGTTAAATTTAAGTGATTGGAGATGTCTTTATTTAAGAAAAAAAGACCAAAAATAGATAATGTCAAATTAGAGATAATTGAGAAAACAAAAGGTCCAGCTAAAGATCCATTTGAATACAAATATCAAAAAGACAAAGGAATAATCAAAATATTCTAATTTTTTGTATGCCGGGGGCGGGACTTGAACCCGCGATCTCCAGATATCACCGGAGATTAATACCCTATGAGTTTCGCCCAAATTTTATTTTGGCTGGCGCGTTCACCAATCTACGCCACCCCGGCAATTTAAGCTCTAATTTCATTCATATGATTTATTCTTTTTGAAATAACTTCTTCTGTTCCTATATCTTCGCGATATGCAATTGGCCCGCTAATATTTTTAATTGCATCTCTTGAAATCTTTTCTGCTTCTTTAATGTTATCTGCAATACCTAAACATGCTATAGCTCTAGATGAGGACATATAAAGCCCATCTTCTTTTTTATTAACAGATGCATAATATAATTTTGCACCAATTTTTTCAATCTCGTCTTTTTTAACTTCTATTTTCTCATTAGATTTAGGATTATCAGGATACCCTTTTGGAACTACATATTTACAAACTGCAGCTTTTTTTTCAAATTCTACATTAATTTGATCTAATTTACCATCAATTATTGCTTGACATATTTCGATATAATCTGATTTTAAAAGAGGTAGTACATTCATAGCTTCAGGATCTCCAAATCTAGCATTAATTTCAACTACTTTAGGTCCTTCTTTAGTTAGCATAAATTGTCCATAAATTATTCCCCTATATTCATGGTTAGTCTCTTTTTTCAAAGCATCAATTATACTTTTGATTATCTTAATTCCTTGATCATAATCTTTTTGGGTCATAAATGGCAAAATTTTATCTTCATATGAATATGAACCCATACCACCCGTGTTTGGGCCTACATCACCATCGTATGCTCTTTTATGATCTTGAACAGCAGGAGTTCCCACGATATTTTTGCCATCAACAAAAGCTTGTAAAGTATATTCTTCACCTATTAATAATTCTTCCAAAATTACTCTTGCGTGTCCACTCATCTCAGAATCCAAAATCTCATAAGCATATTTTTTTGCTTCTTCAAGATCTCTAAGTTGATCTCCTATAACTTTTACTCCTTTTCCTCCAGTCAAACCTAGGGGTTTTACTGCTATTGGTTTTTGATATTTTGAAATGAATTCATCAACTTCTTCTTTGTTTTTGCATACTTTGTATTTTATTGAGCCAGGACATTGATATTTTTCCATTAAATTTCTCATAAATTCTTTGTTAGTTTCAATTTTTGCAGCTTTGGAAGTTGGACTAGCACAAGATATATAATTTTCATTTAATTTATCAACTACGCCTGCAGATAGTGGAGCTTCAGGTCCAACAATAGCTATATCTACTTTTTTATCTTTTGCAAATTTTAATATTTCAGCTCCATCATTAATGTCTCCTATTTCTATCTTTTTAGATAAAGATGCAATACCAGGATTATTTGCTTTCATAAAGCTAAATAAATTTACATTTTGAGGGCTTCTACATATTGCTTCTGCAATTACATGTTCACGGGCACCATTTCCTACTAATAATACATTCATCTCGATAACACCCAAAATATGCTATTTAGAAATTTTAAAGTAGATTATAAACAATTGATCAACACAAAATTATTAAAAGATAACAAATAAATCCAATGTAGGGCATATAATGTTGAAATTATCTGTTTTTGATTTGGAAGGTCCTCTATCACCCGCTGATCATGCTGCATTAGCTTCAAAACGAGTTGGAGAAATTATAGGTTCAAAAAATTTTGAAAAAGTATTTGAGATGTTAAGTAAATATGATGATTATTTAGTAGAGAATCCAGAAATACAAAAAGAATTAAATTTAGGTGAATATAATCCTGGAGATACTCTAAGATTGATTGCGCCTTTTTTAGCTTATTATCTAAATAATTCAGATTTAGTGGATATTTCAAATAAAACTAAACTAACTAAAGGAGCTAGGGAGACAATTTATGATTTAAAAAGGAATAACCAAAATATATTTGTTATATCAACTAGCTATCAACAACATGCATATAATATTAGTTCTAAATTAGATATAGATACATCAAATGTTTTTTGCACAAAATTTGACATAAATAAGCTAAAAGAAAAAGTTTCCAAAGATTTAATTTTAGAACTTCAAGATAGTATTTTTCAAAAATACAAGAGAGCAGGAATTGGGACTGTTTTAGGGGATCTAAATACTTATTTTTGGATGCAAAATAAAGATATTTTTTCACAAATCTCTGTCTGTGGGGGTGCAAATAAAGCACGATCACTTCAAAAAATAATCAATTTCACTTCAAAAAATATGGATCAAGTTATGGTTGTGGGAGATAGCATAACTGATATGTTTATGCTAAAAGATGCAAAAGAAGGTGGTGGTTTTGCAATTTCTTTCAATGGTAATAACTATTCTACAAAGAATGCAAACATTGTAGTAGTCTCTCCTACTCTCTATGCTATATATCTTGTTTATAAATTAGGAAATTTTAAAAATATAGATATATGGCAAGATTCAGTTGGATTTAGTATGCTTGTAGATTCCATTCCAAAAAATTTAATTTCAAAAAATGTTTATAATTATTTCAAAAAATTAGGTATGGCCCCTATCATTTATAATTTAGATAATGCATCTAATTCTGATATTGAAAAATTAATTAAGAAACAAAAAGAGATGAGATTGAAAGTTCGTGGTTGGGCAGGTAGTCTAAGCTAGTTTAAATTCATCATGTAAGGCTTGTGTTGCTGAATTTAGATCTTTTTCACTTAATCCAAATGTAATATTTAACTCTGAAGAACCCTGTGCTATCATCAAAATGTTTGATTTTACCCTACTTACTGAATTAAATACTCTTGCTGCAACTCCTGGTATTCCTTTCATTCCAGCACCTACAACAGCAATTAAAGATACATCTCCATCAACTGAAATATCTCTTACTATTGATGTATCAGGAAATTCAGATCTAAGTACAGATAATGATCTGTCAAGATCTTCTCTATCAACTACAAAAGTAATGTTTGATTCAGATGAACTTTGTGATATGGCTATAATATGTATTTTTTTCTGACCTAAAGCACTAAATACTTTTCCTGCAACATCATATAATCCTATCATTCCTGCACCAGATACAGTTACTATTGCAACATTATTCAAAGTTGAAATACATTTTACTGCATTTTTTTCTTGAATTTCTTTATGCACAACTAATGTACCTTCTTTCTCTGGATTAAATGTGTTTTTAATTCTGACAGGAACATCAGCTACCATTGCAGGTTCAATTGTTTTTGGATGAATTACTTTTGCTCCAAAATATGCAATCTCTAGGGCTTCATTATAGGAAAGTATTGGGATAGTTCTAGCATCTTTAACTAATTTAGGATCTGCAGTTAGAATTCCATCAACATCTGTCATAATCCATATCTCATCTGCACCAATTGCAGCGCCTATTAACGACGCTGAATAATCTGACCCTCCTCTTCCTAATGTAGTAATTACTCCATCTTCAGATTCGGCAATAAAACCCGTAATTACAGGAACTTTTCCTTCAGAAAGTAATTCTTCAATTTTAGATTTACATCGCTGATTTAAAATACTTTTATTAGGGATAGCTGATCCATGAGTTTTGCAAGTTACAATTCCGGCTTCTCCTCCTGTTAGATGTTCAGAAGCATTGCCTAATTCAGAAATAGCTCCAGAAAGTATAGGTACAACTAAACGTTCACCAAATGATGAAATTAAATCCATTGATCTTGCAGTTAACTCTCCTAAATATGCAATACCTCGAAGTGCATTTTTCAATTCTTTTAGAGTTGAATCAATCTTTTTAATTATTGATTTTTGTATTTCTTTATTTGATACAGCTATCTCTAACGCTTTAAGATGTTTCTCTTTTAGTTCAGTTATATATTTTTTTACTATATTATCTGGATCTTTATCACAATTTTTCATCTCTATGGCTATCTCTTCTAAAAAATCAGTTACTTTTGACATTGCAGATGTTACTACTACTACGTCATTTTCTTTTTTAAGTTCATTAATATATTCAGCTACATTTTTGATCCGCTTCCCATCTGCGACTGATGTTCCTCCAAATTTTAAAACCAAAGCCATATTTTATCACATCTAAAATAGAAGATCCAAATATTTTTAAATTAGAATTTTCTTTTTTTTTAGTAAACTTATTTAACTTCTACCTGATTTTTGGCAAGTTATAAGTATAAAGTATTAAAATGCTTCATATTCAATATTTATACTATGGCAGAACAAATTCTTTTGGTATTTGCTATAGTAATTAGCATCACCTTATTTGCACCATTTATTTTTGGAAAATTTAAATTGCCTTTAATTTCTTCATTAATTTTAGCTGCAATCATAGTCGGTCCCCATGGCTTGGGCCTGATTAAACTAACTTCAGAATTGGAATATATCGGTTTATTAGGTTTATTATACTTATTATTTTTAGCAGGAATTGATATTGCACCAATAAAATTTGATAAAAATTTTAATTAT
>CAYQAE010000106.1:0-4915 GCA_964415445.1 uncultured archaeon
ACCTACGCGGTTCGGGGCAATTTATATTGCGAGAAGCCGTGTGACCGGGATTCAAATTCCCGCGGCCCCACTAATTAATTTTTATCTTGTTGTCTGCTAATTTTTTGAATTTTAGATTTCTGTCTTCTTTTGTAATTTCTAGATTTTTTTTACTAAATTTATGAGTTGAATTTATAATTAGAGGTAGATTTGTATTATATAAATCTATCCTGTATTTATCTTTGTCCTCTACAAAGGTGAGATCACAAGGTCTATCTGTTTTAAAATAATGTTTATCTATTTTAATGTTCAATTTAGTGTGAGAATTATAGACGTTATTTATACCTTTGAATAATATTGATCTTATTTTTTTATCTTCAACTCCCACCAAAGCTGCAGAATATGCTGGTAAAGTTATTTGAAATTTTGATTTATCAAATTTTATTTTATATTCTTTTTTAGTATCTTCTTTTGATATTATGTAAAGATAATCTTTGTTTTTGTAAGTGTGTTTTGTGATATATGCGTCTCCTCCTTCAATATTGATAGCTTTTTTTACCTTTAATTTAGATAAAATCTTTTCAAATAATTCTAAATTTTGTGTGTCTTTGTATATATTTTTTTTGAATAATATGAAATGTCCTTTTTTGAATTTGTAGTGTATGTATTTTTCATTTTTCTCAATTTCAGAAAATCTAGTTAGTCTATCTTCTAGATAAGAATAAGGTCTGAAAAATTCATCATATTCAGGCAAATCAACACAAGAGATAATTATACCTCCTCTCTTTACATACTCTATGATCTTTTGTTGAGTTGATCTATCCATCCATTGAGTGCCAATATAGGTTATACAAGGATATTTATCTAATTTTTCTGTCTCTAAGTTTATGATTGAAAAGTCTATATTTAGATTAATTAAATACTTCTGAAAATTATCTAGACCCATAAATCCGGATCTTGGAGGAGATAAATTAGTTATTTTCCAATCATCTTCATGTTCATTCCAAGCATGGGCGCAAACGTATGGTAGATATAGACCCCATGATATTGGTTTTTTACTTATAGAGTTTAGTAGATATTTTTCTTCATTCTTTAAAAAAAGAGACATCTGCCGTAGAGTATAATATTTATCTCTTAATTTTCCCTGTTCTGATATTGGAGAGGTAGCAGGATATGGTTTTGGATGAAGTGAATCTAGATTTTCATCCCAATCTTTTGTACTAACTGCAGTATATATATTAAATCCAGTAGCTCCTGCAGCTAGTGCTACTATAGTTTGATAATAACAAATTTCTGGATTTTTGTAAAGTTCGTCATATAAATTTGAAAATCCCCAGTTTTCTTCTAAATTTGGACCTTTTGATCTTTTACACATGGTTAAGTATCTGAAAAATGCACTATCATCTTTAGATACTACTCCAATCCAATTTGTAAATCCATAATTTATATTCTCAAATTTCTCAGGAACTACTCTTGTCAACCACCACTCTAGCCTTCTATCATATTGGATAGGTGGAGATGCATTGTAGTAAAGTGGTAGATTGATCTTTTCTGATCTAAAAAAGTCATTAAATTTTTCATATAGAATTTTCATCATTTGAGATGTAAATTCAGACCAATCAACAAATGAGAGAATATTAGATTTATTTTTAGGAGACCAATCTACGATTGGATCAATACTCTCCCAACTATTATAATTTGTGCTGTGGATGTTATTATAGTTATCTAGGCTTTTATATTTCTCTTCTATGTATTTTCTATATTCTTCAATTGCTCCATCACAATAGTCATATGCCCAAGGTTCAGCTTGCATGGATGAATACATACCTTCATTTAATATCTGAATTCCTATGATTGGTCCGTTTGGGTATTGAAATTTTGAAATAACAGTATCTACAACTTTTTTGTACCATTTAATTACTTCATCAAAAAAATTTGAATCAAATAAAGATGGAAGCGGTATTTCTTGCCATTTTGTAGGTTGCATAAAACAGTTTATTCTTGGTTTGAAATTGGAATTACCAGGGATTACAAAATCAGGAAGCCCCCCATAATTAGTTTCCGCATGGATGAAAGGTCCTGGCTTTACTATTAAGTATAGCTTATTTTTTTTGCAAAGTTCTACAAAATTTAGAAGATCTCGATTTTTTTGAGTTTTTCCAGAAAAATCATATTCTTTTGTCTTTGTATTAATATGATGTCTCCAAGGTAGATAGCACGTTATAATATCTATTCCCATATTTTTTATTTTATTTAGTCTATCATCCCAGTTGTCTTTTAAATCACGGTAGTAGGGATAATCTGCACTAAGTAAAAATTTATTTTTATTATCTATTTTTAAAATTCCTCTATTTGTTGTTATTTTTTGCATTATATCTCTCTAAATTAGTAAGTTTTTTCTACTTATAAATTGTTGAAATACAATTATCATAATTTTATTTCAACTTAAATTTTGTAAGTTTTAGGTTTTATATAGATTCTAAAAATGATCCAAAAAATGTCAAACAAGCCGTATCTCCTGCACCTACTGTAGTTTTGAATTTTTCTAGATTGTAAGTTGGTATCATCTCTAAATTTAAGTCTTTATATTTTTTTGTATATTTTCTTCTGTTTTTGTTAATATAGGTGATACCTTCTTGATTTAGTGATCTATTTTTTTTAATATATTTTATATCTTCTTTATTAGGTGGTTTTCCTTCTTCTACTCTGTAGGTACCAGCTGCTGCTGCATTTTGCATAGCAAATTTTAATTTATTATTTGTGTATTTTTTTGAAATTGCAATATGAATTTTGTCAGTATGCACCCAAATAGTATCTAAATTGTTTGAGTTGGTAAGTAGATAGTGTATTTTTTCTTCATAGCTTTTATTTTGATTATTTAAGCTTTTGTAGATCCTATTTAGTTCATTTTCATTAATTGAAAGCATATTTACTTTTGAGTAGATTGATTCAAATAGATCTTTTACTTCATCATCTTTATAATTTGCATAGCTTCCTGTATCTGAATATAGGGTTATATTATTTTTATTTAGATCTTCTATAAATTGGGTGTATTCATTTAGGTATTTATATTGCTTTGTAGCAAATAGTCCATGAATTCCAACTATTCCCACCAATGAATCTTTTGAAAACTTTGATAAATCTATTTCAGATAAAATTGGTACAATATCATTTGCACGTCTGCCTTGTCCGTTACATAGGATATATCTTTCTTTTGTTCCGCTCTTTAGTTGGATTATAAAGGATTTAGGGGATTTTGCAATTTTTCTACCTAAGAAATTTTTACTTAATTTTTTGTAAGTTTCACCCTCTATATTTAATTTTGGAAGCGCACCATAAAATTTAGCATCTATATTTTGTTCTTTTGCAGCTAATGTCTCTATTGCAGCATTACCACCTAAGGATGATTCAATTTGGATGTTATATGATTTTATATTATCTAAAAAATTATCAAAATAAGATTTATTTAGATGATCAATTGAGATTTCATCTCCTGTATTATTTTTAAGAGATTCATAAGCTAGTTTTAGATTTGGATCGTCTAATTTTTCGTATGTTTCTCTAAGGTGGTCTAAGTTTTTGAATGTAATCCAATAATCGGTTGTTGCGTCTGGTCCTATAAATAAATTCTTCATATTTGATCAACTCTGAAAGTTATCTTGAAAATTATTAAAGGTAAAGATTATATAAGATAAATTACATATATATTATGTAAGATAATTTTGATTTAATTAAGCGAGAGGAGTGGTAGTAGAAGTTTAGAATCAAAAAATTTAATTGATTAAATGATAATGTATTAGATCGATGGTGGATTTATGAAAAAATATTTATTAATTTGTATAGTTATATTTTCAGTTAGTCTAGTTAGTGGGGAGACTATTTATGTTCCTGACAATTTTACCTCAATTCAAGGAGCAATAGATAATTCAACAGATGGAGATACTATTGAGGTGGAGGCAGGATTTTATAATGAGGCAATAGTGATTAATAAGTCTATTAATCTGGTGGCTAGAAACTCTACGAAGCCTACAATTAATGGGGGATCTAATACTGCAATACAACTATCTGAAGCAGATTATGTGAATATAACTGGGTTTAATATAATTAGTGATGGCAAGGGGATTTATGTTCTTCAAAGTTCATACAATAGAATAATTGGTAATAATATAACAAGCCATGGTTCATATGGTATAAGAATTGAATATCTCTCATCTTTTAATATTCTTTGTAAAAATTCTATATATGGAGGTTCTAAGGGTATATATCTTCGTGGTTTTTCTTGGTTTAATAATTTCTCAAATAATAATATTAGCTCTGCAAAGGAAGGGATACAAATTTATGATGGTGCGATGTATAATGAATTTACTGAAAATAGAATAATAGCTGTGAGATATGGTGTTGTTTTTTATTGGGATTCATCACATAATGTATTTAAATCTAATTATATCTATTCTAATGGGCATGGTGTTAATCTAGGATATGGAGGCGATCATAAACCAACTGCATCGGTGAATAATACATTTTTAGATAATATAATCATAAGCGAAGAAAAATATGGTTTATATATCATAGAACAATATTCATATCATAAATTTACAGATAATAATATTTCAGGTTATGCAGGTTCTTTTTATATTGAAAATGCATATGCAGAATTTATAAATTGTTTTTTTGGTGGGAATATATCAATAAATGAAACAAGTAATGTAAATATAAAAAGGTCATCATTTTTAGGACATGTGTTTCTCTATAAAGATTCAAATTTAGTTTTGGATGATATCTCATATACTATGGCTAATGAAAAGATACAAGTTGGTAAAAATATTAATTTATATAATAATTCTACTTTAGAAGATTTTGTTGATCCAATTGTTGAGATAAACTCATCTCAAGTATGTTCAAATAATTCATATGGTTTTAGTTGGATTGCAAAAGA
>CAYQAE010000107.1:0-2399 GCA_964415445.1 uncultured archaeon
TAGATTCTATAATTTCAGAAGAAAAAAGCATTGATGGCGAGCTAGAAGAGTTAGATTCACTGGTCTCAGAAGAAGGACTTGATGAAGATTTAGATGAATTTCAAGTAGAAACGAAAGAAAAGCCTAAAAAAAGAAAAAAAGCTGCTGCCAAAGAGGGTAAAAAACTTTCCCCTAAAGAAAGAATTAATCAATTGATGAAAAAACGCTCTAAAATAAAATCTAAGAAAGAAAAAGCCATGCAAAGTGTTGAAGAGAAAAAAGAGAAGGTAAATCCTCAACAAAAAATAGAAGAATTAATGAAAAGAAGAAGAAAATCTAAAGGCGAACCTGAGATAAAAGAAGCTTCTGAAAGAAAAGAGCCTGAAACTAGACCAAAATTAAAAGTTCAACAACCTAAAAAGACAGAAATCGAATCCCAACCAATGGTAAAAATAGAACAAGAAACTACACCTGCAGAAGAGAAAGTTGTTTTTGCTGAAATGGAAAAAATTGAAAGAGCGGTATGTCCACATTGTGCTCATGTAATGGAAGGTAATCCTCAATTTTGCGAAAAATGTGGTAAGCCCTTCAAAGAACAAGGAAAAAAAGTATGTCCTAATTGTAAAACAAAATTAAGACCAGAATCTAAATTTTGTCCAAATTGTGGATCAACTTCTGTTGAGTTAGTTGAAGATAAAGCTCAAAAGCCAAAAACACCTCTACCAACTCCAAAACCACAAACTTACCAAAAACCGCCTCCAAAACCAGAAATTCAATCATCATCTTCCTTGCAAGAGATGGAAGATTTATTGAATAAAACTCAACTAAAGCCAAATTTTTCAGCTCCACAAAGGCCCACAAAACAACCAACTGGCAGTGAAGCTTATATTATAATTCCTTCTGATTTGAGTATCCAAGGAAAACCAGGATCAAATGCATATTTGCAATTTGAAATAAAAGCAAATTCAAAACCATATCATAATGTATTATTCTCAAGTTTTGGGATGATTAGTGGTTGGTTTACGATAGAACCACAAAAAATTGATGAATTAAGCCATATCACCCCTCAGAAAGTAACTTTATCTATAAAAATACCTCCAATGGCCCCATCTAAACAATACAAAGGACACATTTTAATTAGAAGTAGTGATGGTGGGGTTCAAAAAGCACAGGTTAATATACTAGTAACTTGAATGTATATTATGAACCTAATTTATATTAGGGGGCATATAATAAAAACTTTACTTAGTGTAATAAAAACGTAATTGGTAATTACGATGCCAGATGCAGAAGAATTTATTGAAGAAGAATTAATGAGAGATTTTGTGGAATCACAAACTGATGAAGCAAATGATAACAATCCTGAAAACATAATAGAAAAATCAGATGATTTTCTAAATTCTACTATTTTAAATCAAACCGAAGATCAAGATTTTTATAATGAAAATTATATTCAAAATGACCAAAATTATGAACATTTTGCAGATCAAAACTATTTAGAAGAAATAGAATGGAATGAAACTTCTGAGAATATTGATGATTTAGATAGAGAACAAATAGAGAATACTGATATTCATGATTTTGACCAATTTTATGAGTATTTATCTGATACATTTGAAATTTTAAACGAAACTATCCAAGAGATAGATACTTCATTTTTATCAACTGAATATATTTTAGATGATAATTTTGTTGAATTAAATGATAATAGGGTTGAATTATTTGATAGCCAAACTGAAAAATCAACAATAGAGAATGAAGAGCCATATGGGATTGAAAAATATATTTTAAATCTCTTTAATGCTGCACAAAAGATTGAAAAACAAACAACATTAGAAGAAGCTTCTACAAAAAATATTAATCAATATGAAAAATCTTCAATAGCAGATAATAGTTTTGATAAGCTTTTACAAGTTGAAAATACATTTGAACAACAGATTCCTCAAGATATGGAAAGAATAACTATTTTTTCTTCAAGCTAAAATTCTAAATCTACTTTTTTAAGCTCATTTTGAACTTTTTTTCGAATTTCCTCGATACCTTTTGGATTTTTAATTATTTTACCGCCCTCTATGTATTTTTTATACATTGATCTCATATTAATTTCACATTTTGGACATTTTATAGATTCATTTTTTGTCCTAACTTTATATGTGAGACATTTGGGACATCTAAATACATATTTTCTACCAGGATTTTTTGTCCGCTTTGCAAATGGCTTGCCCTCTACTTCTACAATATCCATAGCATAATCAATAGTAGGAGCTGAGCTAATTGCAGTTCCTATCCCAAAACCGTCTGCACCTACCTCTACTAATTTTGGTAGATCATACTCTTTTAGACCGCCTGATACAAATATTTTTACGTCTTTATATCCTAAATCATCTAAAATTTTTCTAATCTGAGGTATTAACTCTTCA
>CAYQAE010000107.1:2409-4386 GCA_964415445.1 uncultured archaeon
TAGATGCCCTAGGCGATAAATTAGATGAGATCCAGCTGTATCTAATCTTACACCATCTAATTTATCGCCTAGGGCATCTATTGCTATTTTTGCTTCATCAGTCTCATCCTTCAGGGTATCAATTAAAGCAACTCGAGATATACTTTTATCTAAAACATCATCATAAGCTAAAAATGCCTTTTTTTGATCTTGGAATGCCAAAATTAGACCATGGGGCATAGTGCCTTGCGGTTTTTTGCATATAGCTTCTGCTCCAATTATACTAGATACACCATCGCATCCACCAATATATGCACAAACATCTAAAATTGGAGCTAATGATGGTTCCATCCTCCTTGTTCCAAATGCTAAGACTTTAGAATCTCCTGCTGCTTTTTTAACTCTTGCAGCGCGTGTAGTAACAGCATTAGAAAAACAAATTAGACCTAAAATTGGGGTCTCATATACACAAAATTCAGTGTAGTCTCCTTCAATTGTAATTGTAGGTATTCGATTTCCATCAATATCATGAGATGTAAATATTGTACCTTCATCTAGCGCATATAGATCTATATTTTTACCTTCTAATAAACTTAAAACTCGCTTTATATCAGAAAAGATTGCCCAAGGCCAATTATTTGGAAAAGAATGAGTTGAGAATTCTGCAACTACCTTTTTGTGAATATTTTTTTTCTTTAAGATCTCCTCTGTTCGCCTAAAATAAATATCAGTAGTTTCTCCTCTCTTTATTTCATCTAAACTTGCGATATAAAATTCATCCATTTTGTTTCCACTTATCCATTAAGTCTTTTGAATTTAGGATTTCTGCTCCAAAGATATTTTTCATATAATTTAGGGCATATTTATGATTTTTTTCATCTATTGCTGCTGTGCAATCATCTAAAACTTGTATATTATATTTTCGATATGATGCCGCAGCTGCGGTATTTTGCACACAAATATCAGTGCTCACTCCAGTTAAAATTGTGATATCTATTTTATTTTTCTGTAGTGTTTCATCTAAATTTGTATTGAAAAAACCATTATATGTATTTTTAGGTATTACTATCTCGTCTTCTTTTGGGGATAATTGAGGTATAATTTCACTGCCCTTTGTACCTTCCATAGCGTGCTCACCCCATACATCCATTTCACTATCTGATTTTTTATGAGAATCTTTTAGGTATATTATAGGAATTTTATTTTTTCTAGCTGATTTTAAGAAATTCTCTAGATTTGGGACCATCTCTTGTGCATCTTTACTTCCTAATTTTCCATAAACAAAATCATAGATCATATCAATTACTAAAACTGCTTTTTTCATTTAATCACCATATAAAGAAAGTTTATTTTTCCTTATTTATATATATTTTTAGTTTGAAATTGAATGAAATGAAAAAAAACAATAAGATTTTATCTTAATACAAAAAATTAAGTTATATTTATTTATGGTCAGTTGTGCAGAAAGAAAAATTGAACGACAGTTTTATATAGATAATAATATTATTATTTTATTATATTTAGACGATTTATTCGTTTTTTTATCCCCTATAGGATAATCTAGATCTTTAAGATTTAATTCTACCACAATAAATGCATTATAGTCACAGATAAAATCGTGATAAAAGTGGTTAGTTATATTAAAAGATGTAACGGTTTTCCTTTGACTCAGAAGCTCATATTAAACAGTGATAGCATCACAGGAAACTTTTTTGGTGATCTAGTATTCAAAAAAGAAAAATGTGAGTCTTGCAAAAAAAGAAAAGAAAAATTTAAAGGAAAATTATTTTGTGCATCACAGATTATGATGTATTTTGCATATAAATTTTTTCGTATGCATAATAATTTTCCTTCTGATAATCAGCTAAAGAGCTTTTTTTTGAAAATGCGAGACAAAAAGCAAAATGAAAAACAAAAAAAATCTAATTAATTTTTATTTTTTTTTTATTTTATTATCTTGCATATACAAAAGGAAAATATGAATCAAGATAGTTTTTT
>CAYQAE010000107.1:4396-4899 GCA_964415445.1 uncultured archaeon
TTAAAGCGTTCATGTCAAATAGTTTAAAGTATAGAGAAATCTCTATTTTAGTTGCATTAGATTTATATATTACAAATTGTAAATATTAATGAGAGAAGATTAAGTAAAGGATAGCATGAAAGTGAATTTCTATGTTTGGTGTTGTCCTATATGATCTTGAAGTTAAAATTTGCGGGGAGTAGCATATGACTGGTTTATCAGGTAATAGATTAGAAGCGAATCTTTTAACTCTGTCTTATGAAGGCAAGGAATTAGTTATAGCCTATGAAAATGGTTTTGAAATAGGTAGAGAATTTGCGCATGCTGACACACACACTAAATCGTTGAATCAAAGTAAGGTGTTAGCACCTGATGAAAACTCAAATTTTCATGGATTTGAACTTCACAATAATGATATAGGCTTATTTATGGACTACAAGAAAGGATTCATTCCTTTAGGTATAGACAATAGAAGTGTTACTTTTTTAATTAATCCACGGAATAATAAATTCTCTTCAATTGAA
>CAYQAE010000108.1:0-4746 GCA_964415445.1 uncultured archaeon
TATCCTCTTTTAACCTATAATATACGAATGGGTACGCATTTGGGGGATGAACCACAAAAGAATTAACATTAACTAAAGACAGAGTTGAATTTTTAATAGGAAATGCAAACTGGGGTGATGTCGGACGCTATAAAGAGGCAATTCTAGGGAAAACAATCTCTCAATTTTTACCATCAAATCTAAGTATTGGAACTGGTTATATAGTAAGTAATACTGATCGTCAGGAAGGATTAAAATGAACTTATATCAAGTCAACTTGATATAATAGTATATGGGAATAAAGCACCTATAATTTTTAAAGAAGGCGATTTTGTAATTCTAACAGAAAGTGCTGTAAGAGCAGTTATTGAAGTAAAAACAAAAATTATCAATTACAGTGATCCTACGACTAATGGGCATGACAATGCTTTAAACAAAATAATTGAGAAAATTAATAAATTGAATGATTTTTCTACTTTTGATCCTTTGAAGGATCATAAAAATAAATTTATCGGAATTTTTTCATATGAATATGATCAAAATTTCTCTGATACCCATGTTTATAATGCATTGAAGCAATCTAATGGCCTTGTAAACCATATTTCATTAGGACCTAACAAATTTATTAAATATTGGGAAGATACAAATGGACTTAATCCATCTATAAAATACAATGGAAGGTGCTATATAAGATATGATTTAAAAAATCTCTCATTTTCTTATTTTATTTCTAATCTTCTCCACATAGTTTCTGATGAGGATCCAGTAGAAAGATATTGGTTTTCATTCCCAATTGAAGGTACAAAAGAAAATCACAGAGCGGAAACAAACCCAATTATAAAACTTGATGAATAATAGAATTGAATATTATTGAGTGTATAAAGTTAAAATACATTTATTCTTGAAATTTTACATTATAGATATTAATATAGCTTATGTGAATTGAAAGGATGGATGATATGAAAATAAAATCGGATTTATTTTTAACTTTTGGTAATGAACCAAATGATCAATTTTGTGACGATATACGTTCAGTAGAAAAGCTTAATGAAAAAGATGTATTTCAAATCATTGATAAAATTGTAGAATGGTATCCAAAAGAAAATATCAGTGCGGAGTGGGAAAAATGGTCAAAAAACTTTTCAGATGAAGAAAAAGAAATAAGAAAAGGTGTTATAAGGTTTATACTATACATCGCAAGGGAATTATATTCTGAAAAAATAAAAAAAGAAGAATTAATAGAAGATGCAAAAGAAATTGAATTTCCTTTAAAATATATTAATTACTTAGTTGAGAAAGCAGAATCTAAAGAAAATTTCATAAAAAGCGCTAAACATTCAACACGCCCTTATCTAAATACTATAAAATCAATTGATTGGAGTTTTAATAAAAGGTATTATATTGATGGTACTAAAGAAGATATTGCTTTGCTAGAGTTATCTTACTATTTATATGGTGAATCGAAAACCATACAACTTGATTTAAATTACAAAGCAGTTAGTCGTCTAATTTCTATGTTAAAAAAGATAAAAAGTGAATTAAAAACAATAAAATAACTATTAATTAAGGGGAATATAAATGCAACTAGAATCTAACATTAAACCTGGGAGTGGTTCTTATAGGCATAGAAAAGAAGAAAATATAGGATTGTATAACTTAGATGAGCCTTTTTCTTGCAAAAAAGACAATATACTAAAACAGAATATTATTAGAACGAAACCACATCCAAGAAAAGTCATTTGTCCTGGAAAGGACAAATACGAAAGATTTATTAAGAATATTCCCAGAATTAATTCTATGATATCAAAAAATATAAAGGATCAAAATAAAAAATTAGAATCTTATAAAAGAATATTTAATGAGAACAATGAAATATATATACTAGAAGAAGAACTCAATCCGCTATTTTATAATCAATTGGTTAAGGAATCTTTTCCTTTAGCTAAAGACAAACTCGTTAATATTATATGTGGGCCATACATCGCAGTTGAGGATGAGCTTTTTAAAAAATACCATAATATCCATAACAAACATTTGGGTAACTGGTGGTACGCAAAAAGAAAAGGTCAATGGTGGAAAATACATCCTTTATTTGAGAGGGCATACAACAATAAGAATATAAATATTTTCATAAAGAAACAAAGAATACCAGAGAGAAATTTTTACATTGGATTTGATAGTAAGGAGATTATTATTGAGGAACCGCATGATGAACTTAGTAATAATTATTCAATTACTTGTTCAAAACATACAGATTTATTAAAAAGAGATTTGGATAAATGGCAGAATATTAGAAATGAAAATTGTTACAAATGGGATAAAACTGTTAAAGGAAAACTGCTTTTTAAACCTATTAATAAATTTAAGCGAGAACAAGAAATAGGAGAGAAAATAGACAAAGAACTACAGAGTCTAAAAATATCTCCTACATTATGAGTGAAAGGTTCCTTACTAAAATAGAAATAAATCTACCGGTAACAATAACCATTTCAAGAAAAAAAATACTTCCGAAATTAGTGGATTTTTTTATTGATACTGATGGAATTGGAGGTTGTACATATTCTATACCATCGCAACCTCCGATCCTAAAGGGCTTTTGGTTAAAATCCGAGGAGGCGGTAGATAGAGCTGATTTCCAAAACAATGAATTAGTTCAAAATTTACTAAATGAAGAAATAATTATAAGTGATGAGAACGAACCTAATAAAGTTTATTTTAATAATTCTATTAAAAACAAACCTCAACTAGAGAATCATCTAGAATCATCAGGAATTCATAAGAAAGATTTAATTTTAAAAATTTGGGATAATTGTCGTCGTAAAAAGGTAAAGGATGATATTGTATGGATATATGCATGTTATGATATAGAACATGCAAATGTTGAATTGAAGAGAGTTATTGAGACAATTAGAAATTTTATAGAAACCGAAGCTGGTGAAGATTTAGCATGGATAGTATATTCGTCTGTCTGCTTTACAGATAAATAATTACTTTGAAGAGGTTTTTAGTTTTATCTAAACGGTTTTTTCACTGGATATCTGGTTTTTCAGGAGGGTATAGAGGTTATAGAGCCGGTAAATAATTTTGTGTAAACGATTTTCCACAAAGTGTCTAATTTTTCAATCTTTTAAAATCCATTAATTCAACTATTCTTTTCTTCCTTGAATCACCTTCATAAGCTCACAATATTTCTTCGGCTTCCAATTATCCAATTTAAATGCACCAATAGATTCTAGTTCATTTAAATCTATATATCCCCATTCAGCATTGATATCATCATTGAGATTTGCATATCCAAAAGCAATTCTTTTATCAGGATCTTTTTCTGCCAATAGCCAATAAAAGTCAACTAATGGTTGAATCCAGCACTCATATATTATTTTTTCTTCAAGTGGTATATCTTCTGTTTCATATAAATTTGGAATCTCAAGCTTATTCTCAATACCCATTTTATCAATTAAGAACTTCTAAATTTTAAATCTTTTGATTCACCTGTATATCATTTCTAATTAATATGTATATTATTAGTAATACTAATATATAAAATTACTTAAATATTTTAAATGAATAGCTTTTGAAACCGACGGTATTTTTATTAAATTATGACGGTGATAATTGACAATAACTATAAAATAATAAAATCTATTATTAATGAAGATAAAATTAATTAAATATATATAAAAATTAAGGAAACTTTATAGATTCTCAACCTTTATATAAATCTAATTTTGCTCTCATTCCTTCTGCATCATATACTGGATATACAACTTCAATAAGCTTCGAGCCAACATCTATGCTTAATAAATATTTTTTTGAGCCCCGCCAATATGAAAAAATTGAAATATATAATCCGATGAAAGCACCTTCAATAAAATTGAATTTTAAATTAACTTATAAAGAACGGATTACATGTTATCAAAATATTATCAAATATTATAAAAATTCTAGTGCTCGTTATTTTACAAAAGAACAATTAATGTCATATTCTAAAAAACTAGTAGAACTTGGCATAACCATATCTAAACTTAAATTTGACTTTATTTTATGTCCTTTAAGAGGTGCATACAAACCCATTAGTTATCTTAAAGTAATGGGAGTTGTAAAGACTCACACTGAAAAATTACCCTTTACTCAAGGTTCATCAAATCTTCATGACAAACTTATAATCTCATATCTAGATAGCATCATAAATAAATATTCCGATGGGAGTAAACTACATATTGCAATTTTAGATACTGCAATTGGTGGAAATAGTGTGAATAAACTCTCTGATCTATTAATTAAAATAAAATCAAAATATCCAAATGAGGATTGGTTTGTGAATTTTTTTGTAATTCATGATAACAGAGCGAATATTTCTAACATTGACAATATTAAATCAAAATCAACTTCAAACTTAATCTTTAATATTGATAGGATACAGGTTGAAAACTTGCTAATAGAAGATTGGGATTCTGCTATTGGAATCAAAGTAATTTACAAAGAAAACCATATAGATATTAAACCAAGTCTTACTGAAGGAAGGTTAATCTTAAATGATGGACAAAATATTTTAGTAATTGATTCAGAAGATATGTCAAAATATTTCGATAATTTAATTGGCTCTCATATTTCAGAAGAAATTGAAACGATGCCTGGTCTAAATTTCAGCCATAATGTAAACGCATGGGAAAATTACAAATTTAGATAATGCTAAACAGTTAGATTATATATTGGAATTCCTACAAAAAAATGGACATATAGTTAAGTCACACCGCATAATTTTCG
>CAYQAE010000109.1:0-4645 GCA_964415445.1 uncultured archaeon
GCCTAAAGAAGTTAAACCTACTGTGCAGAAAATGGAACCGAAACAGATAAAACCTACTCAAGCTAAACCAACAATCCAAAAGATGAAACCCAAACAAATGAAATCCCCGCCTACAAAACCAAATATTCAAAAGCCAAAAACATCTACCCCCAAAAAAAGTGTTGCAGATAATTTTTCTTTGTTTAAATTAAATGACTTAATAGATAAACATTGGGAAGATATAGAAGCTACTGCTAAAAAGAATAACATCCCCAGTAATATTCTAACTGATTTTGGTTGGACATATGCAAAAAATTCAGAAGGGAAAGTAGTGCTCAAGATAGATGAATATGGAAAACCATCAGATGCTGAAAGAAAACATGCTAAAAAAATATCTAAAATAATCAATGCATTCATCAAAAAAGAAACAGACAAAGAAGAGTAAAAACTAAAAATATTAAAAATAGTCAAACTAATGAATAAAAATGCCTTTTAATAAAATATTTGATATTTATACCTTTCTTTAAGTTAGTTCTTTTATTTTTTTACCAAAATATTTTTACAGTGTTCTAAGAATTTTTATAAAAATATTAATAAAAGAAATCAAACGGGTTGAAAATATGATTAATGAAGGAAAATTAGATTCAAAAGCCATTTATTGTGATATCTGCAAATGGAGAAAGTTATTTTTGTGCAAAAAATTCAATCAACTCGTTTGTAGTAGTTGTCATTGCAAAAAATGTGAAGCTGAAGAATGTGAATACAAACAAATGCTTGATGATTTTGACGATGAAGACGATGGACTTGTTCTCACTTCAGATTATATGAAATAAAATTTTAAAGATATAAATGTAAGGAGACTCATTGTGGAGACTATTGACCCCTGTGATTCATGTATTTTTTTTCAAAAATGTATGGAAGATAAATTATGTGAAGAAAGTGCCTGTTGTCTTAGTTGTTTAGCAAATGGGTTTATATGTGAAATAGCTCTAAAAATACTAAATAAAAATAGAAAGCTTGTATGTAACTTTTGTGGTAAAATACTAAATATGAAAGAATTTAGAAATTATCAAGATAATTATATTTGTAAATTGTGTTATGCTACCCATGATATAAAAAAAGAAGAAATAGAAAACAATTTTTGTGAAAAATATCAAATAAACTGCCTATGTGCTTCTTGTAAAACCCCTTGTGTTAAAAATCCATGTCAAAACTGTTGGGTTGAAAAAGGGCTAAAACCGCCTGAAGCTAGAAATTGTTGGTCAACTCTTTTTGAAGATAAATATTTAAATGCCCATAATTCCATTAAAGAGTTAAAGAGAGAATTAAATTCTTTTTTTGAAGAATTATATTTATTAAATTCACTTATAACTTCAACCAAAAAAATGAAATATAGTATAATAACTAATCAATTCAAAAAAATAGATATAGATATTTTAATCAGAAATAATTACTTAAATTTAAAAAATAATATAATATACAGAGGTAAATATTATTCTAAATCACTTACTCCTAAAAAAATACTAAAAATTTCAGAAAATAAAACAATTATTAATATTTTTACCTACATTAGTATTTACGATTTAATAAAGACTTCTAAATTCAAAAAATATGGAATAAATATCCAAGATCCTCTAAGAAAGCTAGAAAGATATAAAGTACTAAAAAAATTAAGAAATGGGCTCTACAAACCACACAATTGGATTATGGTATCTCTCAAAAAAATATCAAAAAAATATTCATTTGACAAATTACAAGAAGAAGAATTGATCAAAGTATTTACTGCTATAAATTAAAGTCTCTTTAGAGTAATATTAGCTTCCCTAAATAATTTTTTTGCTAATTTATCATCATAATGATTTTTATAAACTATCTTTTTTATTCCCGCATTAATTATCATTTTAGCACAAATTGAGCAGGGAAAATTCGTACAATACAAAGTAGAATCTTTAATGTTCACTCCGTGTCTTGCAGCTTGAATTATTACGTTTTGCTCTGCATGTACCCCTCTGCAAAGTTCAGCCCTCTCTCCGGATGGAATTTTCATCTCTTCTCTTAGACAAGTCTCACAATGTGGCAGCCCTCTAGGTGCGCCATTATATCCCGTAGCTAGAACATGACCATCTTTTACTAAAACCGCACCAACTGCTCTTCTAACACAAGTGCTTCGCTTGCTAACTACCCCACATATGCCCATAAATGTATCTTCTGCTTTTGGTCTATTTTTGATCTCCTCTTTTCTAGTTCTGACCATATCAAAATCCACCAGTCAAGATTATTTTAACCCAGCCAATTATTGGAACTACCCCTACCACTTCACCATGTGTGTCTTCTTCTCGTACTCCATTGGGTGTAGGAGAGAGGCGATCGCCTTGTTGATTAAAAACAACTGTATCATTTATCGGGTTTGTAACTCTATTATCACCTTGGGTTACAAAATAAGTTTGGTTAGTTGTATTTTGGATAGCTACAACTCTATGTACAATTGGGACATCTTCATGAGGAGAGTCATATACAATAATATCATCCATGGCAATCTCTTCTTTGGAAGTTCCTTTTATTAAAATTACATCTCCTTTGTAGAAGGTGGGTTCCATACTCTCGGATGATACTACCATCATTGCAGAATCCCCATCAACATCAAAAGCTCTAGCTACTGCAGGGTTTAAATTTAGACCAAATATCAAAGCCACAAATATAGTAGGCCCCCATTCTTGAACCACATTTCTAACTTGGCTTTGTAAGATAAAATGAAATAGATAAGTAAATATAGTTGCAAAGAAGAGGTTCAAAACTAAAACTAATAAAAAAGAAGAAGCCAGAGAATATGAAAAAATATTATTTGTATCAACCCAATAAATTGCAGTAATAGTACTTAAAAAAGCCAGACAGAGATTAAAATATAATTTTATATTAAATAATAATTTTGTACTGTGAAGATATATACAAACCAAAGCGAGGGGGCAGATAAAAGCAAATAAATAATATTTCCAGAATTCAGACCCTCTAGCATAAGTTATAAATACGTTAGAGACAAAAAAAAGCAAATAAGCTTTAATTAAAAGTCTTAAATCTTTATTAATTTATCCCACCCCTCAATTATGTCATGTTTTATATTTAGTCTGTTGAAAATTTTAGCTACCACAAAATCTACAAGATCTAAAATTTTGTTTGGTTTATGATAAAAACCAGGAATAAGAGGTAAAATACAAACCCCTGCTTTAGCAAGATTATACATATTCTTTAGATGAATACTACTAAGAGGTGTTTCTCTTGGACATAATATCAATTCTCTACCTTCTTTTATTGATACGTCCGCAGCCCTATTGATCAAATTATCAGCATATCCTGAATTTATAGATGCTAATGTCTTCATACTACATGGAATAATGATCATTGCGTCAAAAAATGTGGTTCCACTTGCTAGCTCACCATAACTTTTAAAATGGTGAATCTTATCAGCTAATTTTGATTTATCAAAATCAGCTAATTCATGTGAGATAATATATTCAGCAGAATTTGAAACTATTAAATCAATAAAATGAGAAGTATCCTTAAGATGTTCTAATAATCTCTTTGTATATAAAATACCGCTAGCCCCTGTTATACCGACTATTATTCGCAAATATATTCCTCCATTATTTTTTCAATTATCGGAGATAATTTTTCTTTTGATTGTTTTGGTCCATAAACATTTAATTTCCCATAAAAATCTAAATTTTTCAAGCTCAGCGCTATTTTAGATAATTCACCAAAAGAATGTATCTCTCCTTTATTTAAAACTTTAATATTAGTCTCTTCTAATTTTGGGGGTAGAAAAATATCAATAAATATATCATCTGAATCTATATTCGCTCTTCGTGCTATTTCATCTCTTAGATAATTTATCCTTTTTTTGTTCTTATATAGAGAAAGAACATTATATTTATTTATTTCATTGAAGGAGCGAGAAAATACAGATTTATAAAGATCTCTGTTGTCAATTTTAGTTATAATTTTTTTAGGATAACCTTTAGAAGATCGCATTAGGGCAACAAGATCATAATCATCCATATTAAGTAAATCATATGGATCAAGATTTTTATCCTCAATTAATTTTTGAGTGGCCCTCTTTAGCATCTCCCCCACAATTCTTGTAACTTTATGAAGATATACTGCCTGAAACATATGAATTCTAGCGACTAATAATGATTCTATTGCCATAATTCCTCCACTTTCAATTAACAATTTGTTATTTTTTATTCTTAAGGTGCTAATAATCCTATTTAAGTCAATAATTCCATATGCAACACCAGTATGATATGCATCACGAACTAAATAATCCATACGATCTACATCAAAATCTCCAGAAATTATATTTCCTAAATAATTCTCGTTTTTACCTAAAATTATATTGGAAATTTCTTCAGCATCTATACCTTCGGCTTTTAAAATAGAGTCAATTTTGGAAGATTTAATCATTTCATAAACATGTTCTTCATGACATTTTTCCATACAATTTTGAGAAATATCTTCTAGGGTATGAGAAAATGGGAAATGGCCTATATCATGCAAAAGTGCAGCTATTTTTATTTTTTTTATCTCGTTCTTATCTAAGTTTAATCTATGACCAACTATACCAGCTAAATGCATTACCCCCAATGTATGTTCAAAACGAGTATGATTG
>CAYQAE010000110.1:0-4627 GCA_964415445.1 uncultured archaeon
CCTAATACTCATCAAACCTCTTTTCCCATCTGGGTCTGGGTAATGACCCATTCTACCCATTCTATTTCTTTTTAAGTAGTAACATAGTGTCTGGACAGTTAGTGGTAAGGAATGTTTTTAAATGATGTTTTTGTAAATTGAATATGAGTGAAGGAGTGAATACAATTCTTATTGAACGATTAAAAAAATCTATTGGTAAACGAGCAGAGATTTTTCTTAAAGATAATAATTTTAGATTCTTTGGAATTATTAAAGGTGTCGACGATAAATATTTAGAATTATTTGATTTTAAAATTAATGGTTATAAAATAATTGTTCTTGAACAAATTAAGGATGTGGAGATAAAATGAATAATAAACACGGCACAATATGTCCAAAATGTGGAGGAATTATTCTTGTTCCTGGAAAAGGATTACCTACCTTTTTTGGACACAGATGTAAGTGTAATAAATATGTTCCAAATGTGATAAAATGTTATCATGACTGGCAAGAATTAGATACGATCATAATTTGTAAAAAATGTGGAGAAGTAAAAAAAAAATGATAAACATAAAATATTGTCGTAGATGTAAAGAAGCATTTGACACAGAAACCAACTTTGACATTTGTCCAAAATGTAGAGAGGAATTAAAAAAGAGGAGTGATGATGAGGATGGGAACAGAATCACAAAATGATATAAATCTTAATTGGGAACAGAAGCAGGTAATTGAAAATAAAAACATAAGTCCTGAACTCCGTGAATTATATTTAAAACAAGGAAGAGAAAAACAATTAGAAAAAAATATTAATGAAATATTAGAATCAGAAAAACGAGGAGAAAAAAAAGAAAAGGAAATTATAGAAAAGGGAGAGTATGAAAGATTATTACAAACACAAAAAGAATATGAAAAAATTAATAAAACAAAAGAAAATAAAATATATCTTTTAAAAAATAAAGTTGTTTCTTTGTTAGCACAAAAAGAAAGAAGAACAGCAACAGAAGAGATAGTAAAATACATTGAGGATAATGATTATATTTACACCATTAAAGACGATGTTAAAACAGAAGTATGGATTTATGAAGATGGAGTTTACAGACCAAATGGAATATGTAATATTTTAGAACAATGCAGAAAAATTATGGGAGAACATTTTACAGTTAATTTTGCTAATGAAGTAATTTCTAAAATAGAAACAGATACTTATATTGAACCAGTAGAGTTTTTTAAAATTAATTACATTGATGAAATTCCTGTTGAGAATGGAATATTAAATATAAAAACAAAAAAATTATCTCCTTTTAATCCAAATAAAGTATTTTTTAATAAACTTCCTGTTAAATATGATCCCTCTGCAACTTGTCCTAATATTCAAAAACATTTTGATGATGTTTTAAAAAATAAAGAGGATTCTAAAGTTATGTTTGAAATATTTGGATTTTTTTTATATAAAGATTATTTTATTGAGAAAGCAATTATGTTTGTTGGGGATGGAAGAAATGGAAAAGGAAAAACAATTGATTTAATGAAAAGATTTTTAGGAACTGATAATTGTTGTTCTGTCCCTTTAAACCAATTATCTGATGGAGGATTTAGAATATGGGATTTGTTTGGAAAAATGGCTAATCTTGCTGGAGATTTATCTTCTAATGCTTTAAAAGATACTGCAATATTAAAACAAACAACAGGAAGAGATTTAATTGGTGCAGATAGAAAAAATAAGTCAACGGTTAATTTTGTTAATTATGCAAAACATATTTTTGCTTGTAATGAATTACCAAGAGTTTATGACTTTTCAAGAGGTTTTTGGGAACGATGGATATTATTTGAGTTTCCTTATACATTTGTAAAAGAAGATGTGTATAATAAATTATCAGAAGAAGATAAAAAGAAAAATAAGATTATGGATATTTTTATTATGGATAAATTATCAACGGAGGGAGAATTATCTGGTTTATTAAATGAATCAATAGAGGGTCTTCATAGATTGTTAAAGAAAAAAGATTTTAGTTATTCTATTGGTGTTGATGAAGTAAAAAGATTTTGGATAAGAAAGTCAGATTCATTTACTGCATTTGCTATGGATAATTTAGAAGAAAGTTATAATGAATCATTATCAAAACAAAGGTTAAGAAAGGCATTTTTTAGATATTGTAAAAAATATAAGATAAGAGGTGTTTCAGATAAGAATATTAAAGTTGTTTTAGAAGAAATGTTTGGAGTAACAGATAAGCAAGAATCTGGTGGAGAAAGGATATGGGAAGGGGTTACTTTAAAGGAAAATTCAGAATATAAATACTTAGGAGGAAAATTATAACAGGAGTAACATAGGAATTGACTTTATATAGTAATTTTAAATTACTATAGAAGGTTGAAAATAGTGTTATTCCTGTTATTTTATAACATTTACACCGCCTCACCGAATAACTCCATTGGAAATGGTGGTGTTTTACCAAAAAACAAACAAAAATGACTAAAATAACAAAACAATTCAAATGTTCAGAGTGTAAGAACTGGTTTTCACAATTTAAAGTAGAATCATCTACAAAAAGATTAATTGATACGAGAAAGTATTACAAAACTAAAATCGTATGTAAAAGGTGTTTTAATAGATTAAAGGATGAATTACCTACTAATTTAAAAAAAAACGCAATGGTGGGCTTAATATGAGCAAAATAAAGCATTCTACAAAGGATGTGAGTAAAGAAATAAAAGATTATATTCCTTATAGAGTTTTAATCAATAAACCAAAATATAGAATCGTGAATTCATCTGGAAAATCTTATGGAACATTTAGAGAAAAGACAAATGCCTATAAAGAAATTAAAAGATTAAAGGAAACTCATTACTCTGATGACTTTATGTTGGAGCATTTACGATGATAGAAAAATTATCAAAAGAGGAGAGAATTAATTTAATAGTTTTTATGTTTGGCTCTTTTATTGTTTTTGGATTAGGTTTTGGACTTGGTGGAAAAGGATGGGTTGAAATAGGAGGTATTGTTATGTCTTTTTCAATGATTTCAACATTTTTTAGAGAATTAAATATTGACCAAATCTATTTTATTTTTATATATTTTATAATTGGACTCAGATTATTTTGGAAAGGTGGATTAATGGATGGGTATTCTGGTGGAAGATTTTTAATTTATGCTGGAGTTATTTTTCTATTGTGTATGTTTTATTTTGAATTAAATAAAAAAGATATTGAAAAATGAGTGAGAGTGAATATAGAACAATAAAAGATATATGGAAAGAAATCGCAGATAGTTATGTTAAATTAGGAAACTTATTAGATGAAGCAAACAGAATGTTTTTGAAAGGAATGAAAAAATGAAACAATTAATACTCACCCAAGCACTTAAGGACGCAGAGGTTCGATTCACCTCTTTTTTCCTCTGCACTTGGAACTTTAAAATGGCAAAACAACCAGAACATAACACATTGGTGTTCTTATCCAATTCTCGCTGTGGTGTTCCAGTGAGTAATCGCCAGTTCTGTCAGTTAGGTTGTGTTACGCTTGGGTGGGAAATTTAAAATAGAAAAATATTTAAATAAACAAAATAATATATAATTATGTTATATTCAATTACGAGTTCAACCTTTAAAGGAGTAAGAAATATTTATAAACAAAATTTTATTAGAAATATTATTAATGATAAAAAGAGGGGCATTGTCTTCCACTGCTCTTGGGATGCAAGAGTATAATTTGGGAATCCAACGGGTATCCCCTCTTTTTTATTAAATTCTTGATACTTATAAATATTTTTATTATTTTTTTAACTCGTAACTCGCTTTCAGCGTCCTCATTCTTCGGAGAATATAACAATTATTTAACAAAATTAAAACTTTGTTAAATAGAAAAAGACAAGGATTAAATGTGTTACCACTAAAATAAACAAATTAAAAACGAAATGTTTTTAAACTACTACTACTATTAAATAATATGGAAAACAAAATAAAAAACATAACACAAAAAATCAAGAGGTGGATTTTTGGAAATGATATTGACCTCTTGAAAATTAAACAAATGGAAGACAAGGGAATTATTTCCCTCTTCTAATTTTTTTAAAATGAAACTTAAATGTCCAAACTGCAAATATGAATGGGAAACTAAATCTAAAAAAAGAAATGTAACTTGTCCTGATTGTTTAAGGAAAGTAAATGTTGAGGAGAATAAAAATGGTAATGAGTAAAGTTAGGGTTGGAAGAATCTTTGAACAAAAAGCATATAAAATATTACAAGATAAATTTGATATTGTTAGATGGATGTCTAAAAATAAAAGAAATACTCCTTTTGATTTTGAATGTGAAAATATTAAAGGTAATAAAATATATTATGGTGATGCAAAAGTTGTCAAAGGAAAAGAAAAACCATTTCTTAGATATGTTCAAAGAAAAGCAGATTTTATAATTGTTGAAAGGGATGGTAAAGTAGAATTTATTACTAAAAGGATGTTTAAAAAAAGAGTAAAAATAGAAGAAGAGTTAATGAGTAATATTCAATTACCTTATAAAGATTTTTCAAAGATAGTAACATTAAAACATAATCTTAAATTAAGAAAAAATTCTGAGGTTATAAAAAGAATGTTAAAACTAATCAAATATGATAAACTGCAAAAAGAATTGGAGGATTTAAAATGAAAATA
>CAYQAE010000111.1:0-3305 GCA_964415445.1 uncultured archaeon
AGCGAAGCGGTCGTTTCGAACCCTTTAAGCCCTGTTAAATACGTTTTCCGTTACGAGCGAAGCGGAGTCCGGAAAACCTGCGTCCGCAGAGTAAAATTTTCATTTCCAATAAATTCGAACGTAGTGAGTCTATATGTGCGAAGCACTGGGGAGTTCCGTTCCTTAAAATGAGCGAAGCGATACATCAAGAACAAGTATCAAGGGGGAGTTCGTATCATCAAAGCCGAAGGCTCATCAAGTCAATACATCAAGGGGGAGTTCCGTTCAATATAAGCGAACAAAGTGAGCCATAAAGATAAAAGAATAAATAAACTATATTTGTTGTTATATCTATTTATCTACTTAAAAAATAATAAAATAATAGATAAATATTTAATAATACAATATTTATATGTATATTATGGAAAAAATTCACGTAAAAAATTCTCATTTAGTAACAGAAAAAGGTAAAATAATATTAAAAGGAGTTTCTATTCCTGATTTATATTGGCTAAAAGAAAAGGAGTCTCAAAATATTTTAGATGTATTAAAAATCATAAAAAATTTAGGTTTTAATACAATACGATTACCTATTCTCCCAGGACATTTTCTTTTTTATAAAGAAGAATATTTTGAAAAAATTAAAGAAGCGATTGATTTATGTTTGTATTTAAAATTATATTGTATTCTTGATTGGCATGCGATTGGAAATCCATTACGCAATGAAACAAGACTTCAAAAATATTTTCATAAAAAAGAAAATAGAACTATTTTTTGGTATCTTGCTGATAAAAAAATAGCTTTAGAATATATTACAAAAATAGCTGAAAAATTTGGCAAATATCATCATGTGATTTTTGAAATCTTTAACGAGCCTTGTCCTGCAGAAAATAATATTGAAAAATTACAATTATCCGCATTACCTTTTTTAGAATGGCGAAAAATTTCCGCAGAATTAATAAAAATAATTAGAAAAAATTCTGAAAATTTAATTATTGTGAGTTCAAACTATTGGTCATTTAATCTTAAAGATACAGCAAAAAATCCATATATTGAATTTGAAAACATAGCTTATTCATTTCATAATTATCCAATCAAGAATAATGAAAACTGGAAAGAAATGCTTGAATCAATCAAAGGATATCCCATCATAGTAACTGAATTTGGTTATGACCTTGATGAGAAATCTCAGTATAAATCAACTTATGACGAATATTTAAAACCTTTTATGTCTTATTTAACAAAAAATCAGATTTCATGGATAGGTTGGTGTTTTAGTGCATCTTGGAGACCTAGAATAATAAAAACATGGAAGCCATTTGAATTAAGTGATTTTGGTAAAAATTTACATAAAAATATTTCTAACGATATTTAGGTTTTATTTCTGTTTCTATAGTTTTCTTTTTTTCACCAACACCCTTTTCATAAACTCTATTTTTAAGCATGAAACCTTCAAGATTATATGTTTTATAAATTTCTTTTATTTTTTCAATAAAATTTTTGCCATCTACATACTCTCTGTTTGTATTTTTTATTTTATCTAAAAGTAAATGTCCTATGATAAAATCATAATCTCTTGATATTTTTAATCTTAAATTATCATTAATTTTTCCATCATATTTATCTTTTTGAACATCTCTATGAATTATTCTTTTCTTTTTTAGATCGTATGAAATCCCATATAAAACATTTTGTCCATGACATGTAATTCTTTGTCTCTTATCAAATGTAAACCAAACCCATGATTTAAGAATGGGTTCAATAATTTCATAAACGGCAAAATCTTCAGGTTTCATGCTTTTTTCATTAGCAATTTGTACAAATAAGGGTAGGTCATTAGGTTTATTATAATCAATTCCAAATAAAGAATGTATTGGTATTAACGCTCCTTGAAATCTTGGAAAAGGATTGCCTGATCTATATATACAACCAATATTGTTCCACACCATTCCTCCAAATTCATGAAAAAAAGAAACATTTTCATTCCCATAAATAGTATCGCCTATTGATTTTGATAAATTGATTGTTTTTGTAATCAAATCCTCATCAATACCTCTAAAATTACTTGAAATCCTACCACTAAAATGAGTTTTAACATATAATTTTAATTCAGGAATTAAAAAACTTCTTGGTGAACTTGTTCGTTTAGCAGTTACTTTTTGTAATTTTATACCGCCGTAGTTTTTTTCTTTTTCTAATGAATTCAAAATAAAAAAATCAGGCATTTTTTCTTCAAACAGATTTATTTGTTTTATATTTTCTTTAATAAGAAATAAATCAGTATCCTCACACATTACATTAGTATAGTTAATATCATCTGAAAGCCTATTTTCAAAATAATCTCTAAAATTCACAAAAATTTCAGCATAATTTAAAGCATCTGTAGGATTTTTTAATAAAAATTCAAGATCCATAAATCCCTCTCCAAACATTTAAAGAAGGATCATTACCTTCAATAATTGAATCAAGCATATTACCTATTTTTTCTTTAAAAGGCTTTGCTTCATCTTCCTTTGCATATCTTAAATGAAAAGGTATTGCAATGACTTCTTGAACACCTCGATAACATCTATAAAATAAACCTTTTTCAAAAAAGTTTTTAGGTAATTCTTTAGATTTAGAGTATCCATCTATAAACCTTTTAATTTTTGCTTTTTCAATATTTTTGTCAAAACAATTTTGTAAAAACATGTGCAAGTCTGAAGAAGGGTCTCCAACTCTATAAGAATCAAAATCAACAATTCCTATTAATTTTTCTTTTGTTACGAGAAAATTCTTAAATTGATAATCTCCATGATTGTATGTTCTTTGTTCTTCAATGAATAATTTCTGCTCTTTTTTCATCATAGATATTACTCTTTTTAGTTGCTTTGAATATCTAGATTTTTTTCAATTAAATGCTCAGCCCATCCTTTAGCAGGTATGTAGTGTTGGTCAAAACCATTACTATAAGGTCCAGGATGAGAATTATGAATTCTCGGATCTAAGCCTATTTTTTGATGATCATATAGAAAACCAAATTTTGTTTTTGTATCTTTATGGATTTCTGCTAGCGTATTTCCCAATTCAAAAAAAATTTGATTAGAAAGATCATATTCTACTTTATCCATACACTCCCCTTTGAATAAATTAACAATATTAAAATTTATATTCAAATCTTCAATAGTGCCAAACATTTTTAATTGTGGATAATATTTACAAGCAATATTTTTTAGAATTGCCCTTTCTTTTTTTAAAATCCAATCTTCATCTTCATTATTTGTTATTTTCATAACAAATTCATCTTCTCCATCAAAAGATATTTTATATATAGAATTAACTAATCC
>CAYQAE010000111.1:3315-4567 GCA_964415445.1 uncultured archaeon
CCAAATAAAATTTCAAAATTATTTAATTCAAGTCGTGACATAATTTCTGTTTCTAAATCTTTTATTTTTTCGAGCCACATATCTATTACCTATGAAATAATCTTAATAACTATCCAACTTTTTTCTTTTATCCTTGTTCTTGCAACACCCTCAAATCCTTCTTTTACAAGAAGAATATCTGTTTTGTGCAATGTGCCATTTATTTTAATTTTTATTCCTCGATAAAGGTTCCACCATCCTTTTGAAACATTTAAGTATTTCCAATGTGAAGGAATTGCATCTAAACTACAAAAAACAATAACATCAATATCGCTGCCTTTATGACCTTTATACTCTTTAACATATTTTCCAAATTTTTTTTCAGCAACACTTCCAAAAATATATGCTTCAGAATTACTTGGCAAATCTTTTCTTAATTTTTCTAAGATTGTTTCAATAATATCTTCTTGATTATCATAAATACGCTTTTCAGGTTTTTTGTTTTGTTTCGTGTCTTTTAAATCTGCCATTTTAATCATATATTATATTTAAAAAGTCATTAAATATTTTGTTAAAATTATACTCTTTTTCAACAAACAACTTTCCTTTTTTTACAATTAAATCATAATATTGTTTCGTTTCGAGAGATTTTATTGTTTTAATCCATTCGTCAGGATTTTTATAATCTTTTATTAATATTCCTCCTTTATCTACAATAGAAGATAACCCTCCAACATCACTACCAACAACAGGGATTTCATTAATCATCCCCTCAATAGAAACTCTTCCAAAAGCCTCTTGCCATTGAGATGGGACTAACAATATGCTTGTTTGACCATAAATTTTTGAAACATCATTTGTGAAATGAAATTTTTTTACATTTTCCAAATCATCAAAATTTGTATCTTCAATTCTTTGACCTTTATACTCAATTCTCAAAGATTCACAAATACGTTTTATTTGTTCAAAATCGTCTTTTTTCCCTGATTTTAAAATATCCCAACCTTCTACATACGCAAAATTATAATCAGGTAATAATTGTACAATCTCTCTAAATAAGGGACCTCCCTTTTTTGAGTTTGGATTGAACATAGTGATATATTTTTTATCATTAAGATTGTTTTTTTTTATATCTATTAAAGGGTATATTATTTTAGAATCTCTATTCCATTCATTATATATATAATCTTTAACAAATTCTGAAACAACCATTATTTCAGTTGGGGCATAATCAGAACCTTCACTTAAATCTAGAAAAGCAGGCACTTTACAA
>CAYQAE010000112.1:0-4512 GCA_964415445.1 uncultured archaeon
TACGAGCGAAGCGGAGTCCGGAAAACCTGCGTCCGCAGAGTAAAATTTCCATTTCAAATAAATTCGACCGCAGGGAGTGAATATGTGCGAAGCACTGGGGAGTTCCGTTCCTTAGAAAGAGCGAATGCGACCTATCAAGAACAAGTATCCAGGGGAGTTCTTTTTTCATCAAAACCGAAGGCTCATCAAGTCAAAACATTAAGGGGGAGTTCCGAATTAGAAAAATATATAAAGTATTACTTTACTACTTTACTTATGGGGTTATTATGACACAAAAAAAAGAATCAAAAGAAGATGATCGAATTTCTTTTATAGGAAATAGGGACATTTGGCAGGATTTTGTTTATAAAGTAAAAAAGAATAAAAAGAAAGTTTGGCAAGAATTAGAACCAATACTTGAAAATTATATTAAATCAAATTGAGGTAAGATGATGCAAACAAGCCTTACAGAATTTAAAAAAACTGAACAAGAAAATAAAATTGTAGAATTAGAAGAACCTACTATTTATAGAAATGAATCTCAATCGTCTGTATCAAATAAATTTAAGTATGGTCAGTATTTTACAAAGAAAGTAATTGTCCAAAAAGTAATTGATTTAATACAAAAGTATAGAAAATATCCAAAAAATATAAGTATTCTAGAGCCTTCTTTTGGGACTGGAAATTTTATTTCAGTATTAAAGGAAGAAAACTTTAATGCGATTACTGGTTGCGAGATTGATCCTTCTTTAACGAATAATCCAGCAAATTTTTTTGATTTATCTTTAGATAAAAAATTTGATTTAATTATAGGCAATCCACCCTTTACAAAATACAATGTGCCGGAAAGTTATTATTATCCTAACAATTACATTACTTCATCAATCAATCGAGAGAAATACCTAACTAAAAAATTGCTAAAAAAGGAAAAAGAGAAGATTGAAAATATATTTATATTGAAATCTTTAAAACATATTAGAGATAATGATTCTACGTTAGCATTTGTTCTTCCTATATCTTTCTTTATTAAAAATCGAAACAAGGATATAAAAGAGAAAATCTTAGAGAAATTTTCTACAATTATAATCTACCAAAATGATAAGGTTTGGTTTGATTATCACATTCCTTGTTGTTTTGCGATATTTACAAATAATCAAGAATACAAAAATAAAGTTATTGTCACATATGAAAATTCAGAAGTTCATGAATCAATCTTTGATTTGACAAAAATAAATGAGGAGTTAATTCCAGAAGTGATTTTTAACAAAAATAATGGAAATACTATTCAATTAAATGGGGATGAACTAGAAAATTTTATCTCAAATAAAAGAGTTAAATGTGAAAAATCGTTTAAAGAAAATAATGTATCTGCGAAAAATATTTTAGAAAAGGTAAAAATTCCTGAAAATTCTGAGATTGGCGATTATAAATTGGCTGTTGTAAGAGTTGGGAATTCTAGTGTCGGTAAATGTGGATTAATTAATGTTAATAACGACATATTAAATGACATGTTCTATGTGTTTGATTTTAAAGAACCATTTACAAATAACAAAGAAATAAAAGAAAAGATTTGTCAAGAGATAAATAAAAATCAAGATTATTTTAAACAAATTACTTGTAGAGTTGGGAGTAAATCTATAAAGAAAGAAGATGTTTTTGGTTTTAAAGTAGAATTAGGAGTGCAAGATGAAACAACCACTTAAAGATAAAACATTGGTGTTTGAACAGGATTATATAGAAACAGAAATAAAATGGAATTTAAAATTAGGAGATGAAATCTTTAAGAAATCAGATGTAAGAAATGCTATTCAATGGCTTAAAGATGAATTACAAAAGAAACAAAAATTAGATTATAAAGAGATTTCTAAGTTAATCAATATTGCTTTTAATGATGTTATAAAAAGGTAATAAAATGGCAGATTACAGAAGAACAAAATTTGAAAGGCGAATGAAGGCTTATAGGGATAATCAAAGAAAAAGAGAGCAGGAAGCTATTGAAAAACCTGAAGAAAAAGAAAAGACAATCTCTAATGAAGATAAAGAAAGACTCATTAAATTATGGCAAAAAATGTCTAAGCAGAAATAAGGTTTTTTAGTAAATGGATAATATCATTCTTATGATTCTCTGACGAGTGGGCGAGTGCTTTAGCAATTTCTTTAATCATATTATTATCAAGACTCCATTTACATTTTGCCCTAGAACCTAAACATTCAGACAAATTTATTCTTCCATCATTATTTGTTAATTCTATATTTTGGCTGTTTATCTTGATTAAAACAAACATATGAGCTGCTAAAGTAAAATCCCCCATCTTAAAAGTAATTCTAACTCTTAAAGTTTCATTAATTACTTTTTCAAATGAGTAAAATACTTCTTCATATTTGTAGATTAAAAAATCTCCGATTCTTTCGTCTAATTGTTGTTTTTGAGCAGCACGACTATAATATTGAGAATCTCTAAGCGAGATAGTTAGTTGTTCTAACTGATTGATTAGGGTTGTAATCTCATCATCTGTAAATTTTTGTCTAATTAGATTGATTAATTCATTATTGGTTATCATCCATTCAATTAAATGATTAGAAGTTATATTCTCTGATAAAGGTCTAGCTACATGATTCCCATTTTCATCACAAATTCTTACTTTACTTCTTGGGGAAGTTAAAGCTAATACTACAGTTCCATTAGATATATTTACGGATGTCATCTTCTTTGTTCTTATTAAAAACCCTTGGACCATGATTAATTTCTTGATTGAATTTAACACCTCTAAATTCTACTTTCATAGAGGGTTGTCCAAATAATTTAACATAATTATTAAAGTTAAGGTTACATTGTATTCTTCTTTGATTTTTACTATCTATTTTATGAGTTATAGTAAGTAAGCCGATTCTATCTTTTCTTTCATCTTTCCATTTTTTGGCAAATTCTATACCTTGTTTTTGACCTTCTTTTCCTGCTGGGAAAGATTTAATTCTTTTATCAAATTCCTTAATTTCTTCAAGAGTAATTTGTCCTTTCATTTTTTTAAGATCATCTGGTCTGATATCAATTTCATCAATACTTCTAACTACTTTCTTATCGCCTATTTGTTCCCAATGACCTATAACTAAGGTAAATGTTTCTTGTATTTCCCAAATTCTAACAGTGCTTCCAAATTCCAAAGCATTAGTCAAACCCATAAATTTTACACTTATAGGTGTTTCTCCAGCAATATCCCATTTTTGAGTATAGTTTGTAGCTAGTTTATCTACTTTCAATATTTTTTTTACCCAGTTCTCAAAAACAAATCCATGATTTTGAACTTCAACCATGAACTTTCTTTATAAAGGAATCATTATATAGATATTTAACATATTTGTTAAATAAGTATAAAAGAAGAGTCAATTAAGTGCATTATATGTTTGAAAAGCGAAAAACCACATTACAACAACCACAATTAACAAGGTCTTTTGTAACTATTCCTAAAGATTTCGTTAAAAATCTTAGGTGGATTAAGGGACAAGAACTTTATATAGAGTTAAAAGGAGATAATATAATTATCACAAAAAGAGAATAAAAATGGATTGGGATTTAATCAGTTTGATAACAAGTAGTAAAATAAGATTTAAGGTATTGACTAGATTAAACAAGTCTAAATTTACACCCACAGAATTAAGCAAAGATTTGGAGATTCATATAAGTGCAATAAGCAGAACTTTGTCAGAACTAAATGAAAAAAATTTAATAAGTTGTCTTACAGATAAGAGAACTAAATTTAAGTATTATGAAATTTCAGATAAAGGTAAAGAAATATTAAAAAATATCAATGATGAAACTAAAGTTTCTTCTGATTAAATTTAGATAAATTATTCTGTCGATTTTTTAATCTTTTATTTGCAAGGTTAAAATATTTCTGTTCTAATTCAAATCCTATAAATTTTCTATTTAAATCTTTACAAGCTAATGCTGAGCTTCCACTTCCAATAAAAGGATCAAGAATGACATCATTTTCTTTTGAAAACATTTCCAAAATCTCTCTAATAAATTTGGTTGGTTTTGGGGTTGGGTGGTCAATAAAACCTTCTAATGGTTCAACCATCCTACCTGGCGAATCTACAAATATGTCTTTATTTTGTTTTTTAATTTTTGGGTTTCCTTTCTTAAATACAAACACTGACATAAATTTGGTATATCCTATAGAAGATCTTACACTTCCATTCGGGCAATAAAGAACAATTTGCCAATGATAAGTAAATGGATTATTCTTAAACACTTCAGGAGTAAACTTCGTGCTAAAAAAAGTAATAAAAAATGAATCTTTTTTGAGAACACGATAACATTCAGGTAGAATCTCAAAGTATAATCTCAAATCTTCATCATTAGTAATCCCTTTTTTACTAAGACCATATGGTGGATCTGTTAGAACCAAATCTATTGATTCATCATCTAATTGCTTTAATCCTTTAATTGCATCCATACAATAAATTTTGTTAATATCTAACATAGAATCATATAATTATATCCTGTATATAAATCTTTTTTATAAAAATTCG
>CAYQAE010000113.1:0-4493 GCA_964415445.1 uncultured archaeon
CGCGAGCCTAAAAAAAAGTTTTTCATTCATAAACATCAAATAAATATCTGCGCTATATTAATACATTAAATTGTACCTTATATAAATATTATCCTACTTACACTTATATTTGAATATAGATAAATTTGAAAGACAATGAAATTATTTTTGGCAATAATTTAGATATCTAAATTAAAAAATTCACAAATTATCAAAATATGTTGTAAATATTCACTAACTGAATATATTGAAATTTATATAACGCCAAAATGAAATAGCTTAAAGAGAGTAAAAATCGTTCAAATAAAAAAATCAATAATGTTAATTTATACGATCTTGATGGTATAAGTAGAATTTTATCCTCTTAATTAAACAACTATTTATCTAATCCATTTTTCAACTGTTTGAATACATTCATCAAAAGTGGGAAGCTCACCAAATACTAATTGCCTAAGCTCTTTTTCAAAATATTTTTCATGCTTATCTGCCAATTCCATAAATGATTTTTTTGAAAATTTAAAATCATAATATTTGAGTTTTTTGTTAATTAAATTTAGATCAAAATTAATATTGAATTTTTCGATTAAATACCACAAATCATAAATGTCTCTTGCTTTTTTTCTTCATTTTGTGAAGTTCAGTTACAAAAAAAGAACTGATATCAATAGAATATATTCTTATCAAATTAATTTGCATCCTCAAAATGATACACTTAGAAATTTACTCCTAATTTTTCGACAACATCATCTATATCCCAAAGTTCTACATCTTCTTCATCTGCACTGAATTTGAATCCAAATTTACTTACAATTATGAACTTTTTTTTGTGCTTTTTGAAGCCTAAAACCATATCTGACTTTTTTCTAAGATCAACTAGTACCTTCTTTCCTATTTTTTTTCTTTTCCATTTAACTTCACAAAACGTTACAACATCCTTATCAATTCCAACAATATCTATCTCTTGACCTAAACGATTCCACCAACTACCTACCCTATCTGATTCTTTTTCTATAATTTCTTTAATGATTGACTCAAAAACTAAAGATGAAATTCTATTAATCTCTTCAATTACCTTCTTTATAGCTTGATATCCATATCCGCTTTCAATATTACTTAAATGGCTCTCAACATATCTAAACCAGAATTTTGTAAATGGGTCACTTATTCTATAAATTCCTTTTTTGACCTTATCAATCGGTGTTATCCTCTCAATTAATCCATAGATTTCTGCTAACTCTTTTAGATATTTAGAAATACTTTTTATCTCAACTCCACTTTTGTCTGCAATTTCTGTCATAGTACTTTTTCCTTGAGCAATAGACTGAAGAATCGAAAAATAAGAGCGGTAATTTCTACCAAATTCTTCTAAAAGTACTGTTTTCACTTCATATTTTAGAGGAGCAAGAGGAGAAAAAACCAAAATTTTTAGGCAATCTTCAAATGATTTAATTTCGTAGTTTTCTAAAAGAGTATAATAGTATGGAATTCCACCAAATATCGAATATATTTTTACTTTCTCTTCAAAGTCTCTAAATCCTAAATCGTCCAAGATTTGATAAATTTTAGAAAATTTAAGTGGTCTTAATCTCATAATACCTGTAGTTCTTCCATATAGCGGTTCTTTTGCATCCATAAAAATATGTTTCATCATCCCAACATATGACCCAATAGCTACCATTTTGTATCCTTTGGAGCTATCAACAATTTTTTGTAAAATAGAAAAAACAGACTCATCAACAAACCTAAAATTTTGAAATTCATCTATGATAATTGGTCCACTATATTCATCAAATAGAAACCTAAAAAATTCTTCCCAATTTTTAAAGGTGGGTATATATTTCCAATTAGCTCTAACAACATCTGAAAATTCTTCTAATAGGAGTTCAGATGTTTTTTTACTTACAAAAAAATATAAAGATTCTTTGAAAGCTTTAAGTGCTAAAGAAGTTTTTCCGATTCTTCTTCGACCCCAAAGGACAATAAAATATTTTTCTTTAATATTTTCTATTGCATTTAATTCGTTTTCACGATTGTAAAATTTCATACTAAAAAGTATAATACTAAAAAGTATAATAACTTTTTGGTTACAACTGTATAAGAAAAAACTAAAACTGTGAAGATACTAACTACTCTTTTTCGACCAAATTCTGAAACTTCAAAGACCTAAACCTGCTTTAATAAATCTTCAAAATTAAAATAATTTATCTCATTAATATTTTTAAAATCAGAATCACTTGATACTATCGAAAAAATGCTATGCTCTAATGCAGATGCACTATGGATAGCATCTCTGGGGTCTAAGTTATATTTCTCCATTATGTCCAAAGAGGATCTAATAGTATCTTCAGTAACAGATAAAATTCGTAAATTTTGCATAAGTAAGACATCTTTTGCTGCAGATATGGCTATTTTTTTATTTCTAAATTTGGAAATTACCCACACAACTTCATCTAACGTCAATGAAGATGTTGCAGCACGTATATCTCCATTTTCTACATGATTCAAAATTTTTGAAGAGGTTTTACCTTCTTCTTCACTTAATGCTGTATAGATAAATACATTAGCGTCTAAATAGATGATCATTTTTTACACGTCTTTGCATTTTTTCATTATATAGAGAATCTAAATCTATTTTTTCTATTGGTTTTCCCATCTTTAGGATATCTCGCAATGAAGATGTACGATTTTTTGTTTTGCTTTTTAAAATTATATTATTCTCATCCAAAGTTAAAAAAACTTTTGAGCTAGATTTTAATTTTAAAATGCGTCTAATTTCTTTTGGAATTACTACCTGACCTTTTGGACCTAATTTTCTTTCAAATTCTATCAAGTTATACACCCATGTATAACTTAGTTATACTATATATTTAAACTTTTCGTTTTTTTGGACAATATATCAAAAATATTGTTTTAAATAAGTAGATATCTAAAAAAAGGCTGCTTGGTATTTCACCAATCTTTTCCAAAAGCATCTATTTGTGAAATCTTATTTTTCCGTTTTATTTTCCTTGTAGGCCTAATAAAGCCAACAAGAGGAATAGTTAATGCAGATAGTATTACAATACTATTTTTAATAAAAGAAATATCCTTTTCAGATTTTTTTGATATATTCACATCATTTAATTCTTTTTGTAGAGCTTCTTGAGTTACATCTGAGGTTATATTTATCCACAATGTAGTCATGTTCATATTTAGGTCCCAATCAGCTAAAGCCCATGCACCAGAATTGTCATAGTATGTTAGGACATTTGTGCTATAAGTATCTTTAGCTAATTGGAAATCAGCACCTTCAGTATGAATCACCTGTGTTATTACAAATATCGATTTATTAATATATAACTTACCAATAGGCACATTTAAATAACCTTCAGATTCTACAGGTATCCTTATTTCGGGAGTGATGTTAATACCATCAGGATCAACGTCATTTAAACCAGTACATCCCTCTATATTCAGTACTAATGTTGAATTAGGCGTACCTATTCCTGTTTTCATGAAGTAAAATGTTAAGTTATACAAATAGTAATTATGTCCTATATCCTCAATTAAAACTCTTTGCGCTATTTTTATATCTCTTCCTGCAGGATCCTCATAATTTGGAACTATTGATATTTCAACATAATCCTGCACCACAACATATGTCACATCTTCACTAGTAACATTTTCACTATCATTAACATATAAAGTAGCAGTATATTCACCAGCAGTTGTATAAGTATGATTTACTAATTTTCCTGTACCGTTAGTTCCATCTCCAAAATCCCAAAAATAAGTATCAATGTCATCTACCCCGTCAGGATCATATGAATCAGATCCATTAAACATAACTATCCAGTCAACATTTGAAGTAATATTATCATTTACAATTGAAGCGACAGGATCTCGATTTACATTATCCACAGTTAAAGTCCAACTATATTCATCTACATCTTCTCCATCTGTAACATTAACTTTTACAAAATAAATACCAGCTGATGAATAATTAGTAGTAAAAGTATAATTACCACCGTCCTGCTTAAGTGATTCGTTAACATACCAAGAAATAGTGTAAGAATCGTCATCCAAATCTAAAACAGTAATATTAAAATTTTGGTTTTCATTTTCATTAATTGTAGGATCACCGCTAGGTGAGTGATAATCTATAGTAGGAGCACGATTTACATCATTAACTGTTAGGGTCCAATTTATGTCAGTAGTATTTATACTATCTGTTACATTTACTTTTACTGTATGCTGACCTGAATCCTCAAAAGAAGGTGAATAAGTATAATTACCATCAGTCTGTACATGCACACTATCTAAATACCAATTTATTGAAAGTGTATCCCCATCTAAATCATCTACAACAATTTCAAAATCTAGGGATTTGTTTTCATCTACTGAAGGTGTTAAATTATTAGGTGAATACCATATAATCTCTGGTGCACGATTCACATCATTAACAGTTAGGGTCCAATTGTATTCATCTACATCTTGACCATCTGTAACATTAACTTTTACAGTATAAGATCCAT
>CAYQAE010000114.1:0-4469 GCA_964415445.1 uncultured archaeon
TTTACAAAATCTTAAAATAGAATCAATTTTGTTAATATTAGATAATTTAAGTGCAATATCTGACCACATTAGTTGTGTGATTATCTTATCAGGTCTATATTTAATGATAAGATCATTTAGTATATCTGCTCTTGATTCGTGATTTACACCAAATATATTTACTCCATCTTGATTAATATGTTTCCCATTAAGATTATATTTTTCTAAATCGGTTGCAACCAAAACTTCAATATTATCTTTTACTGCATTTTTTAAAAAAGTATGCATACTTATTTCTGCACCACCTGCTGCAGGATAATAAGTTCCAGAAATGTATAATAGTTTCATTTCAATATACTCTCCAAAATTTGTTCTATTTTACTATGTCTATTAATATTATCAAAATAATATTGTTTATTATTATTTATAAAATCAGTTCTTAAACTTTTATTTTTAAGCAATTCAACACTTTTATCTATTAATACTGAAATGTCTTCTTGAGGCATATAACAATAACCAAGTTTGTTTTTTTCATATCCTATCGCTCTTAATTCTTGATTATCTATTCTTCTTTCACCAGGTATTAAAATACTTGGTGTAGATCTTGCAATTAATTCATGAGTTGAAAAATATCCTGCTTCCGATATTACAATATCCGATTGGTCGATGTATTCCAAAATTTTATTTGTATATTCTATGACTTTTATATCTTGAAATCCAAATTCGACATTATTAGGTCCTTTAATTAAAGTGATATCCACTTCATATTCTTTTTTAATTTTTTCGCAATAATCTCTAAAAATATTCAAAAAGTTCTTTGAACTTGGCCTACCACCTCCACCACAAGTAGCTAAAATCTTATTTGAATTACACACTTTGTTATGTTGTTTTGGAAAAAAAGGGCTTGATCTTTTAACTGCGTCAGAATATTTATTGTTATATAAATCATTTAAAATAATTATATCATCAAAAACATCATCATATTCTCTTAAAAAAAATAATTCTGTGAAAGTATCCCTTAAAGGATAAGAAATATAAATATTTTTAATGTCTTGTTTTGATAATTCGTTTACTAAACCAGGGTCAAAAAAAGTAGAATAAACCACATTCTCTATTTTATTCTCTATAATATAATTTAGGATATTTTGTTTAGCATCGATGCTAACGCAACCTCCGTTAGATTTCAAGTGTTCTTGTTTATCAAAATTCCACCATATTATTTCAGGATTACTTGATTTTGAAAATTGATTATAAATCTGGTCTGATAAAATATGAACTTTTGATTTCTTTGAAAGAAAATTTGCTAAATTAGTTAGTAATGTGGAATGACCCAACGTTCCTCCAGTGTTAAATGATAAAAATCCTGTATTTTTCATAAAATCACCTTCTCAGAAATTGTTGTTTTTTGAAGACACTTACCACAATATTCGATTATTTTTTCATTATTTAACCGGTCTTTTAAATTTTTCATTTTTTGGGATTGCCAAGTTCCAAATACGCCTTGCTTTTTTACATTACCAACAACAATTTTACCTTCATAATCCCAACAACATAAATTTACATCACCATTCCAATTTATGACCATCCAATTATTACAGGGATACTCTTTATGTAGGTCTATATGAAATCCCCTTTTAAATGAAGTTTTAGCTGGAACATATTTATTTTTAGTTTCTATCTTGTTATCCATAACATTAAATGATTTAAAAATAACTTTGTTAAAACCATATTCTTTAGCAAATATTTCTGATTGAATGAGTTGTTCAATATTGCTTGAATTAACAACTGTTTGCAATATGTAAGCTGTTTTTGATGAATTCATAATACTTTTAAGTTGTTCTAAACCCGTCAATACTTTTTTTAGATTTCCTTTTTTTTGGTGAAATTCATATGCTCTTTGATCAAAACCATTTATTGAAATAATTAATTCATCAAGGTTAGATAAAAATGAAAGATCATTAAATTTATATAAATTCATTCCAGTTGTACTCAAAATCGTCCTCGGTTTTTTATCTAAAGTATAATTAATTATTTCTTCTATATGTGGGTTTAACATAGACTCTCCATAATTCCACAAAAATACTTTTCCTATTTTTTCATCTATTTCGTTATAAATTGACTTAAACAAATCTAAATCCATATGACCTTTTTTACGACCCATATAAGTATTAGGACACCCAGCACAAGCGTATCCACAGTGTGCAGACAATTCTAAATTTAACCTTTTTAATTCATTATTCATTTTGACTTTCCAAATCATGTTTGATAGCTTTTTCTATCCCTTCTTTTTTTCTTTTTTCAAAGAGTGATTTGTTAATTTGATTTTGTTCTTTAGAAAAATATCCTTTATCATGATCTAAATGAATTACTTCAAAGTTTTTATTATAAGGTAATTTCCTAGTTGAGAATAATTCATTAAGTTTCCACTGTAAATCGGTATCTTCATAACCCCAAGTAAGATAAGTATCTGTATAATTTCCAACTTTTCGTATCATTTCTGTTTTTGTAAAAACTCCACCTATATGAACAACATCATTCCAAAACATGGGTTCAAGCCCTTTCATGTTTTCGTCTTTTAAATATTTTTTAAATATAGACAATGAAGTAGTATAGATTCTGCCATTTTTCTTATGTTCTACAATTTTTAAAGGTTCAACATTATAATGAAAGCTTGCTAAATAATCATTTGGGAAAACTAATTTCGTAATTGCTTCATCTATTCCTGATAATTTAGTAAGTTTTATGAACTTATCAACATCTTCTTTTATTAATCTACGTGATGGTGGCCAAATTAATGCTTCAACACTTTTTAATTCATTTAATAAAGATTTAAAATAGTTTTTATTATGATAAATAATATCTGCATCACTTAAATAAATAAATTCAGTTTCTACTTTTCGAACAGCCAAATTTCGGATTTTACCAGGATTATATCGAATTGAACCTTCATTAAGATTAGAAGCTTGATTAAAAACATGTTCAATTGGAAATTCTTTTGATAGTTCCTTTACTTTCGATTCAATATTTTCTTCTGCAACAATAATGTGTGGAACTATTTCTTCTTGGTTTAGAACACTTATTATTGAAGTTTTAAGTCTATCATAATCAAAATTTCCATATATTGAATAAGTAATCGTAATATGTTTCATATTATTTTAATCCTCCGTAAGCTTTTATTAGTTTTTCAGAGTCTAAAAATAATCTTTTTCTTTTATATAAAAATTCATCTTTAATTTTAGCAAGAATATTTTTTTCTATTATTTTACCAATCATTTCTGAGGCAATATGAGTATCTGTAGTCACTCCAAACCTCATTTCTAATTTTGAGTCTCTATCTCTTAATCTATATTGGGAACCAGTTACAATAATATTTGTACCATAAATGTTATTTAACACATCTTCAGGATGACCTATCTTTTTTATATACATATCTTCAAATTCTGGGAAATAGTCATTATTAAAAAACAGACCTTTATCTATTAAAGATCTTGGATCAATCATACTTAATCTTTCGCCTGCATTATAAAAAGCAGTACCTATAGTTTTAACCCCATGTTTTAAAGCAATATCTATATTATTCAACGCTTTGCCGTTATCATTATGGGGATGATATTCAATACGACTTCCAAAAGAATTTAATTTCTCGAAAATAGAATCAATTTGATTTTCACTGCCCATACCTCTTGTGTCACAAATAATAACATTTCTAACCCCATTATTTAAACAATAATCAGTCCATTCAAAAATTCTGGAAGGCAAGTCTTTTTCATAAGAAGTGCAATCTGCAAAAGCTATATCAAAAGGATTATTTGAAATTTTTTTCCATTTTTTAATAATTGATTTAAGACCATTGAACGCTTCTTTTGATGAAACTTTTACAGTTTGATTTAGAAAATAATCGCTAATAGGCATCCAAGAATTTGCAGAAACATTAGCTCTATCTTTTGTTATGTCTGCCATTTTTTTAAGATGTTCTTCTCTTGCATGTCCAACAACACATAATTCGGCTTTATTATTTGAATGTTCTAAAATATTAGAACATATTTGATATTCTTCATTGCATATTGCAGGGTATCCTATATTTATTTTTGAACCCTCTAATATACTACTAACTATATTAATTAATTCCGAATCAGCCATGAAATTAGCCGCCAAACCATCTCTTCTAAAATCTTCTCGCACAAACATAACTACTGGGAAGTTAATAAAATTTATAAAATTTGCTAAAATATATCGAAATATTTTCAATTAATAAAAAGATATAAAATTTCGAGCAAAGAAGTTGCGAGTGTAGATGTCCGTCAGGACTAGGAACTCCCCCTTAAATTTAAAGAACTCCCCCTTCCACAAATAAATATCGAACGAAGTGAGCCAATATGTGCGAAGCACCGGAACTCCCCAAACCAAAAAAAAGAAATGGAAATTTTATTGTATTTAACATCGGGCTTAAGGGAAGTTCAATTTCCTCGAAAAAATTCTCCTCGTGAAAC
>CAYQAE010000115.1:0-2820 GCA_964415445.1 uncultured archaeon
AAGAAAAAAACAATTATGCTAGATTTTTGAAAGATAGTTATTTAGATGCTATAATCCGTGCTGGATTAGAAATTGAGAAATTTTTAGGTGAATCTCTCAAAAATAGCACAATTGAAAAAGTATATGATGATCTTTTTTCTAAATTTATATCAAGGATTGGTAAATGGATCAAAAATAATTCACTAAATGGTCTTACTGCAATAAAGAGATTAGGATATAAAATTAATTTATCTGATAGTGATGATTCAAAATTAAATATAAAATGTCCATGGGAGCGCCAAGCTGGAGAAAGCAAAATTATTTGTAAATTTTGCAATAAATTACTTTCATCTATCATATCTAATACAGATATGGGAATAAAAATAACCTCTTCAAAATCAATGTTTGATACTGGAAGAGATTGTCTTTTTTCATTTAAAGGGAATTTAAAAGAAAAAGATAAGGAAGAATTAGAAGACGTTCGAAAAGAAGAGCAATTAATCAGTCAGATGTCAAAAGCTTTTGATTTTGGAGGCAACCCTGGAGATATTTCAGAAGATTATATTAAAGCAATTGAAAAACCAATAATTGAAAAACAAGACATTAAAGAAAAAACATCCATCTTTACATGCTCTCATTGTGGAGAATCTAAAATGGCAATAGCAGAAATTTATCTGAGAAAAACACAAGAGACAAAAAAAGGCGATATTGCATTTTATTTTATAGCCCGTATTTATGCTAGATGTGAAGCATGTGATTCTCTAGAGTTAATTTTTCCAGCTAAAATGAGTCTTTGGTCTGATGATATCAAAAAAATAAAAGGTTTTGATGATTTGCTAAATAAGGAACTTAGAGTTTTATTTGGGAAAAATAAATATTGTAAAAATTGTAATTTACAAATTCCATTTGAAGAAGCTCAACATTGTCCAATGTGTGCTAATAAAGTTGTAATAATACCTAAAATGTATATTGAACCCCTAGATAAATTTGTAACACCTGAAGATGTGAATTTAAAGACTTAAAAGGAATAAAAAAATCTTTTTTTTTATTTAAAATTCAAAAGAAGTTATTCTTCTGTTTTAATTTTATCGACTATATGTTTAAATGTTTTTCTAAGAAAAGAGTGGATATTAAACTTAGTTATCAGATTATGGAAATAAATTAATGATTTTAATCAAAAATCGATATATATGTTTATTAGGTGTCCAAAATGGTTTATGAAGAATTGACTACTGTGGATAATTTATCTATGTTCTTTTTTATAATTTTAATTACTTTTTTATTTACTTTAGGTTGTAATGGTGTAGGTGGGAATATTTTCAAAAGATTCAACAAAATAGGTGGATTAATTTTTGTATTAATTTTTGGTTTCGGAATATATGTTCTTTCTATTATTCCTTCAATTTTAAATTCTACTATAGATGCTGATTCAAGCTCTGAAGATGTTATTAGAGAAGTATTAGTTGAGGATAACTATGAAAATAGTATTTATTTACTGTCTTTGGCTTTAGGTTTGGGTATAATTGTAGGCTCTTGGTTATCCCTAGATACAAGTTCTAAGTTTGTTTTTGGTTTGGGTAGAAAAATTGATCCTGGATTTTCTAAGCTACCCTCTAATTATCCATTTACTCCTTTATTGACTGGTTTATCTTCGAAAAAAACAGAAGCAAATGTGCGAATTCATAGTTCAGATGCGATTTATGAAGGTATATTAGATAGTAGCTCAATTAATGAAGATTCTAATGCAATAGTTATTTCTGATCCTAAAATTGTTGATCAAACTACCAATAAAAAAGAAATTATTGGTTCAAAAAAATTAATGTTTGTTCAAGATTTTATAAAACGTATTGAAGTTTTATCTGAATCTAATGTATCAGATTATGGTCAAAAATCTGCATATTCGTTTTTTATGTTCTTAGGTGGATTATTAACTAGTGTTGGTTTGTTAATTCAAGGTGATTGGGAATATTTATCTTATGAACCTTTTTTTGGAGCCTTAATTTTTTCAGGAATAGTTTTAGCAATATCTATAGTTGAAAAAGGTCGTATAGCTATAAAACCAAAAGGAGAGGTAAAGAAAGAGAAGAAAAAAGGAAAAGCAGCCAAAGAGATCAAAAAGAAAAAACCTGATAAAAGTTGGATGATGGAAGAAGAACCTAAGGAAGAAATCACCACGGAAGGCCCTGTAGAAGAATTCGATACCGAATTAAATTCTTTAGAAGCAGATTTAGGTGATAAAGACGAAGAAGAAGTTAGTGCAATTACAGAAGAGAAGAAAAAACCAGGCGAATGGATGGAAAAAGACGCTGAAGATACACCTATTGATGAGTATGAAGAGGTAAAAGAAGGAGAAGAAGGAATGTTAGGTCTGCGGGATGAGGATGCAAAAGATACAGATATGGATGAATTTGAAGAAGTAACTGCTAAACAAGCAATGGATGATCATTTTGGTATAGCAAAAGAATCAACTGATGAAGACGCTTCAGGTGTTATAGAATTAGATGGTGATTATACATTTGAAGAAATAAAGGAAATGTATAATAGAGGAGATCTTGATAAAGATACATTTGAAGATCTAAAATCGAAACTTGAATATCAAGGGAAGATAAAACCAGACAAAGACAAAAAGGAAGAAATACCTGATGATGATCAAGTTCTACTTTAATTTGTTTTTACTTTTTTTCCAAAAACATCATGAACATTAAAACCTTGGTTGAGTTCATTGATATAAATTTCTTTTACATAATTTGTCTCTGCTCCACATGTAGGACAATATGGTGCTTCACCTTTGAAATCTTTACATTTGGGGCAATATTTGTGTTTGTCAAAATTTACTCTCAT
>CAYQAE010000115.1:2830-4132 GCA_964415445.1 uncultured archaeon
AATTTTGTAATTCTCTTTCGTTCCTAAAGCCAGAGCTTTTTAATTGTTTCGCTTTTAAATTTTCTATTTGAAAAATAGGCATAAAATTATTTATTTTTTCCACAGATGGATCCCATTGATACATATGTGAGAATACGATTTGTGGAAACATACACTCCATGCATCGAGCATATATTTTTTTTATTACCATAAAAAGTTGATCTTTATTTTCAGTCTCACATGAGAGATATACTTCAGTAATATCTACATTTTCTGATCCACATTCTTTGCACTGATATTGAGCTGAAGCATCTGTTTTTTTCTCTTCTCCAAATAAATCTTCTGAGATTAGATCAATTGACCCTTCATCTATCTCAGGAACTTTTTCTAACTCAACATCATCCACAGCAGTCTCTTCAACTGCTTCTAATTTTTTATCCAATAATGTTGTTCTTGTGCCACCTACCACAAATTTGCAGTTATCTGCTCCTTTTGAAATTGATGCAATTTCGTTGATTTCATCTTTGTTTATATCTAAAAGCAAAGACACAGATTTTTTACATATGTCACATAATATATTATTTTCTTTTTCTACAGAAAAAGGACATTTCCAGATAATTAACATATTTTCCTCTTTTCCTATTCCAAATCCTATCTCTTTTAGTCCTTTTATTCCTTTGAGTTGCCCTGATTTACTCCATTCAGTAATTTTTTCTATGAAATCATCATATAATTTTTTTGAAATTTTATCAATAAGCTTCTTTCCTGCTTTTTTTCCTAAAAATTTTTTTACGTCAGTATCTATTTTTTTAAGTATCTCTGAATATCTATGCATCAAGACAAGAATTAATTGATGAGTTTCTTCTTTGATAAAATAATCTGATGTATTTGGACCTACTTTCTCTTCCAAATCTTTCTTTAGATCAGCTAAAATTTCTCCATATAAATCAATCAAAGAAACGACTATTTCCATTAATACACCTTATCTTAATTTATAAATTTCAATTTTTTTACCTATTAAGACTAAAACATATCTAAAGTTTTTTGTTTAGTTGTCATTTCAAAAGCACTATTTAATCTATCTAATGTATTTTTAACCCTTTTTTCAGAAAAATTATGTTTTTTACAGAGAAAATCCTCTATTTTTTGTGATTTAATCTTTTTCCATTTTAGTTGATATTCTTTTTTTACTTTTGGTTTCAAAAATATATTTTTAATCTCTTCAAAAAGTTCTAAACTAATTTCTTTTGATCTTAAAAATTCTTCAAGATTAGCATTTGATTTTATTTGCTTTAGAGCTTTTTTAGGTCCTATCCCTTCAAT
>CAYQAE010000116.1:0-3945 GCA_964415445.1 uncultured archaeon
AATGGTGATGAATACTATTTTGAAATTTCAGATTTATCTGCTGGAAATTATAACTACAGATGGTTTGCAAATGACACTGAAGGAAATGAAAATGATACTATGCCTATGCAAACTTATACAGTTGATAAAGCATCCTCTGAGATTAAATTATATATTAATGATACAGAAGGCAATAAAGAACTCCCCAACAATAGTTTTGCAAACTTTACCATAGAACTTATATCAAACACTATAGGCACCTTAGAACTCTATACTAACCTAACTGGAGAATTAAAACTTTTGGAGGAAACCACAAGTTTAATTTTGTATAATTTAACTGATCTTACACCTTACAAAGCAGATAACTATGAAATTAAAGCAAATTTTTCAGGAAATGATAATTATACTAAATCTAGTCTATCTTACATTCTTAAATTAGAATTTACATCTCAAGAGATACCAACACCAAAAATAACATCAGGCCCACAAATAGAAGTAGATACAAATCAAGTTATAATTTCATGGACTACAGATATAGAATCTACTAGTGTAGTTGACTATGGTATAAATTCATTGACAGATTCTGAATCAAATTCAACAAAAACAAAAAATCACAAAATCACGTTAAAAAATTTAGAATCTGGAACAATTTACAAATATAGAGTAAAATCCTATACTGATAGCACACATTATGTCCAATCAGAAATAAAAACATTTACTACCATCTATCAAACTGAGATATTATCTCCAACCATTGAAAAAGTTGAAAATATGCTTTTGATATCTATAAGATATCAAACTGACACTGGAAATCCAATTGAAGGCGCAGATATTAATTTTTATTTATATAATAAAGATTCACTTAATTTAATTACCCAAGGCAAACTTAACTACAATGAAACTAGCCAAAATTATACTCAATTAATTAATTTAGATAATATTGAAGATAAATACCTCTTAGAAATTTTAGCTCAAAAGGATGGTTTCACCCCACAAACAATTAGAAAAATAGTTTCTGTAAAATCAAAATCTTCTGATACTTCAGATGGTATTTTAAATAGTATAGAATCAGCTGTAACTGCCGATATTTTAGGAATACCTATACTTGCACTTATATTTTTAGGTATATCATCAACTATTGCTATGATAAAATTAAAAAAATCCAGAAGCTATGTAGATCGATATGATGCATTATTTGAACAAGAACATATAAATAACCTTACAGATACTTACTCTGCACAACCTACAAAAAAAGAAAAAAGAAAATCAAAAATTAGAAAACCAAAAGTTAAACCAATAATTATCGAAGATGGACAAGATATATCTTATGAAGCTAACAATTTTGATATAACAGATAATGACGCAATAGAAGCTGTAGAAAATTTGGAAGATTATTCAGATAAATCTAAGAAAAAAGGAGATCTTGAAAATTTTTGGTCACGGGCCTAAATTTATTCACATCTAATTTCATAATAGTCAGATGACGCTTCATATAAAAATCTCAATTCGCTATTTATCAAAACTTCTGCTTCTTCTTTAATATCTTTAGAATAAACTTTATTTACTTTGATTTTTTTGCCCTCCCATTTCTTTGGAGTTGAAAATACTACTTCTGTATCTTGCTCAGCTAAAAATAAATACTTTTTATCATCGACTTTAGTTAAAACCGGATGGGATGCTGATGTGCATATTATACCGTTGTGGCCTACTAATGCACTCGCACCCAAAGGTGCATCTAAGGCTGCAGATACTATTTCATTTTTTTCTATCTCAATTATATTTATAGAATGTGGAGATATTACAGTTTTTATAGATATTTTTTTCTCTTCCTCTTTATCTAGCATCTTAGCATTAACAGAAGTATCATAATTATGTCTATTTATAATAAATAAAAATTTAGAATTCTTACCAATTCTCTCAACTACTTCTACTTCCCTATCGTGGCTGTAGGCTTTTTGTGCTAAAACTCCCAGCTCATCAAAAAACCAATTATAAAACATTGAATTTAGCTTATGCACAAAAACATTTGTACCTATCAAAATTGCCTTACCTTTTCCTACCTTTCTATAATAAGCACAAACATCACCATTTGGCAATTTTGCTAATGGCTTGGCATCTTCAATTTGCTTTAGTTTATATGAATCAGCCCACCATACACCCTTTACTACACCATATCGATCCCAAATTAGATCAAATTCATCTTTTCGATATGCTTCAAATTTAGAAGGTGCAGGATATAGTTCATCTCTAAGTATTGTAGAGCTATTTAGATTAAGATCAAAATGAGGAATTCGAGGATTACAAATTAGAGTTCCTCCAGCCTTTACATATTTTACTAACTTCTTTTGAGTATCTGAATCCATATAGTCAAAGCTAGGCACTACCATGGCTTTGTATTTTTCTAAAATTTCATATTCAGATTTTTCAATATCTAAAATGTCAAATTCAATATCACAACTTACAAATGATTTGATTAAATTCTTTGTAGCCCATTTTGAGTTAGATATATCTTTAAAATTAGCTTTAATTTGATTCCATGCTTTTTTCCTCTCATCGCCACTAACATTATCAACATACAATGCCTGGTCATTATATCTAGGGTAGTAGCCTATACATATGTCGGCTCGACTTTCTGTTGTGCTTAAGCGAGCTCCTACGTTGTTTAGGAAAAAAACTAATCTATATATTGTTTTTGCTTTTTTTCGAATTCTTCCTGCAAAATCTATAGGAGAATTACCTGGATATGGTTCTCGATCTGTACTAAAACCACCACTTTCATTTGTATCTAATAAAGTATAGAAATTTATACCATCTAACTCATGAGCAATAGTTAGTCGAGTTAAGAAATTAGAATATTTATCTCCTGCCCAACCCCAATTAGTCTCTGAAGATATCATAGGTCTTCTATGTTGTGTGCCTTTTAGAAGCTTGCTTCGCAAAATAACAGTAGTATAATCTTCAAAATCATCAAAAATCTCTAATCTTTCCTCTTTAAAATCTCCTAACCAAAAATTTACCCCTAAGAGAATTGAATTTTTCATCTCAAAAAAACTAGGAGGCGCTATATCCTCAATATTTAACAAATTATGATATAGTGGTATATCAATTCCATTGGCTCTCAATATTTTAGAATATGTATCCAATACTTCTTTTATATAATCTTCCTTTGCCCTAATCCAATCTTGATAAATTAACCAGTTTTTTTTCTCATCTAATTTAATCTCCTTTGGTGGTTTTATATATGAAAATTTCTTGGTTTTTGTCCCATGCAATCTATTATATTCATTTACTGATTTATATTTTTTCTTGAGCCAATCAATGTAATAAGATCTAAATCCACCATAACCCCAAGAATATGGATTAGCTAAGTTAGGATTAGAATATGGTATTTCATTTTCAACTTGAATTGCTACAATTGGAGGTATAAAATTAGAAAAATTCTTATACCATTTTTTTACTTCTTTCAGATAATCTTTATGTAAGTATGAAGGTAGAGCTTTTCTTTTGATTTTAGATGGCCAAGTTCTATCAGGATAATATACAAAATTTCCATCTCTATCTTTTAAAAGCGATTCTAAATTTTTCTCAACTGCCAGAGTAGATAGGCCTCCATGTCTTATCTCACCCGAACAGAAGGGGCCAATTTTTGCAATAGCATACATATTTCTCTCTTTTATAAGCTCAAGTAATTTCTTCAAATTTTTTTTAGGATCACCTTTTCCTAAAAAATCAAATCTACCTGTTTCTGTTTCATGAAAATTCCAAGGAACATAAAAAGTCAGAACTTCAATTCCCAATTTTTTTATTAAATCGAGGCGATGTTCCCATTTACTAAAATCAAGTCGATAATATGGAAATTCTCCAGATAAAATAAAAGATTTTTTACCATCAAAATACAGACCGTCCTCTCTAACTTCTAATGGCGACTTTTGAAAATCAAGATTCTTTTTTTTACTATCAATAACT
>CAYQAE010000117.1:0-1516 GCA_964415445.1 uncultured archaeon
ATTTCTTCAGCTAAAACTTTTCCTATAGTTTTATCTATAACAAAAGACCATTCTTCTTCATCAATGGAAGATTTAAGGACTATACCTAATAGATTCCCTCTATCTGTAGCTTTAATCTCAAATAAATCAACAAAATAAGCCATATTATGATATAAAGATTACATATTTTTAAAGATTATCACACTTATTTGGATGAAAAATATTAATTTATAGGAACATAAACCCATGCTAATTTATTTTCTCCATTTCCAATGTTTATCATTAATTTTTTGCGATTATATAACTTTCCTATAACTTCATATTGGTCTATAGTCTCTAAATCAGATTTTGTAATATTTTCAACTAACTTACCTACTACTTTATCGTCTTTATTGCCCTTTTTTATTTTTAATTTAGAAGTTTGTCTATATCCTAGCAAAAATGAATCTTTAAAAGTAGCATCATGACCAATTATAAGTTTAAAAATTGATTTATCTTTTAAAGTACCATAAACAAAAAGACTAATCTTTTTGGTCAATATAATCATCAAGACTTGGTTTTTGATAGTCTTTTAACTTATAGACTTTTAACTTTCTGTGAGCTTTTTGACCTTTATAATTGTACAAAACAACATCTTCTTTACTTTCACGCAATATATTTTTATTTTTTAATTTCTTTAATATTTTCTTAAGGATATAAGGACTACAATCCACTTTCTTCCAAATTTTGGAAAAATGAGCACCATATTCATCTATTGCGTCAATAACATCATTTTCTAGACGCCTTTGTATTTCCATAAATTAACATTATATACCAATTTTTTTAATTATTTTAGAAACCCATAAATATTTGCTCCAAATATAAAATAAGAGTCTTAAAAGCCATATAAATACAAAATAACTGTTTGTAACTTCTTAAAATCCATGAAAAGTAATATTAATTGAATAATAGAATTAAGATATGATCAAAATCTTTTGAAATATTTACAAAAACAAAAAACTACCAAAAAAAGCCAATTTCTTTTTAAAAAGCTATTAAAAAATATTATAACTTAAAAATTAATATTTATAATTTGTAAATTAAATAACATTATTTAAAGCATCTATAATAGATTTAAGTTTCTTTTAACCTTTATATAGCTAAAAAAAGATCTGCCGAAAGGACTTGGCAATATTAGTGCCGCTGATAAAGTCATGCCGATACCTCGCCAAAATGACCTCTCGTCTTTAATTTGTGCCGAAAAGTATTATAGGTATTTAAAATATGATCTATACTTGCCCTGGACTTTATCGCTTTTGCCGTTGGTGGCGGTTGATGGTAATTTCTTGCCGTAATTAAATTAAAAATTGCCGATAAATTCTAAATAAGTGCCAACAAATTAAAATATAATATAAAAGCCATATATATCTGCAAGAAGTTAAGTAATAATTAATAATATATAAAAAAAATATTTAGAATTTTTTAATCAATTATAAGTTATAAAAATCCACATTGTCCATTTAAAGCATCAAAATTTAAAATAATCAAAACATTTATT
>CAYQAE010000117.1:1526-3906 GCA_964415445.1 uncultured archaeon
ACAACTAACAGAATCAATTGATGAAATTTGAAATAATTCCTGCAATTGATCTAAAAGATAAAAAATGTGTACAGCTTATAGGCGGTAAACCAAACAAGAAATCTTTTGAAACAAATGACCCTATTAAAATAGCTCATAAATGGACAAAAAAAGGTGCTGAGCGCTTACATATTATTGATTTAGATGGAGCTATATCAAATAAACGTATTAATGAAGATACAGTCTTTAAGATATCAAGTATGTCAAAGATACCTATTCAATATGGTGGTGGAATTAGAACCAAAAAAGATGCTAGAAAGTTTTTATCAAAAAAAATAGACAAATTGATTTTAGGTACTGCTGCAATAGAATCTAAAAAAATAATACAAGAATTGATAAATGAATTTGGACCCAAAAATATAATAATAGCTGCAGATGCAAAAAATGGGAAAGTAATGATAAAAGGATGGACTAAGAGCACAGAAATATCTGCCATAGATTTTATTAATGATATGGAAAAATTAGGTGCTAGTCAATTTCTTTTTACTAACATAAATAAAGAAGGAAAAATGAAAGGAGTAGATATAAATCAAATAGAAGAGATTGTGAATCATACAACTTCCTATATCATAATTGCAGGAGGTATTAGTTCACTAGAAGATATAAAATTAATCGCGCAAAAAGGCGCCAATGCAGTTGTAATCGGTTCGGCAATTTACAATAAAAAAATAGATTTATCTGAGGCTATAAGATTATTTGAAAAAGACCAATAAATATTTAAAATCAATTTAGAAATCATAAAAACTATTTTAATATATTTAATAAATTAACTGAAAATGCACAAATTCAATTATTTAAATAAATATATGAAATTTCGCAAATAGGGTATTTTGACCATTTTTAACAAATAATTTAATATTTTATTTATCTAATAAAAATATAAAAATAACAAAAGGCGTATGAAGCATGAGAAAAGCAAAAAATTCACGTAAAACATCTGAAACAGATATTAAAATTGAATTAAATCTAGATGGATCAGGAGAAAATAATATAAATACAGGAATTAGTTTTTTTGATCATTTGCTTTCCAATTTTTCAAAACACAGCTTAATTGACCTTAAAATCCAAGCTAAAGGTGATCTTGAAGTTGATGAACATCACACAGTAGAGGATGTAGGGTTGGTTTTAGGCGAAACTATTGATAAAGCATTAAAAGATAAAAAAATAAATCGAATGTCTTCAATTTGTGTGCCTATGGATGATGCATTAAGCTGTGTATATATTGATATATCAGGTAGACCATACTTAAAATATGATGCAAAATTTAGATATGAAAAAATTGGAGAACTAAGACCAGAATTATTAGAACATTTTTTTAGATCAATAAGTGAAAAAGCTAAACTTAATTTACATATAAAAGTGGAATATGGAAAAGATGACCATCACATGGCAGAATCTATGTTTAAAGCATTTTCAAAAGCTCTTAAAATAGCAATTACGCCTGAAAAAAGATTAAAATCAACTTCCTCAACAAAAGGAACTATTTAATCACTAAAATAAAAAAAAATAAAAAAGGATTTTGGTTTTTTGAAAAGTTTCTTAATCATCTTCGATTACTGCACCACATTCTAGACAAGTCCTTTCTTTATAAATAAGATTGTCATTATTGTGGGACGTTAATCTTCCAAGACATTCTGGACACCTATCAACTGGTTTTCCTGATTTCCAAAAAATTGGATCTTCTTTTTGGTAAACAATATCCAACTGATGTGTCAATGTCCCCCTTAGAATTATTTTTTCCCTTAAATAATTTACTGATTCTTTTATATCACTAGTTTGAATTCCCAAATAAAATTTCTTTGAGTCTTTAAATAAATATTTTATTTGAAATTCTTTGGATTCAACTTTTATATCTTCTATATCTAAATTTAGCGGATATATCTTAATAAGAAATATATCCTTTTCTTCAATTGCTAAATTGTATTCCCATAGTTTTACTTGTTTTGTTTTATAACTCAACTCTAATGCATTCAATGTGGCTTCGTAAGTTATTTTTTCTAAAATCTGATCAAGAACTTTTTCTTCAATGTATCTAGTTAACAGGATATAATCATATATTATTTCTTTAGTCCAAAAAAAATATTTTCTGATCACATCTTTTAATCCATATACCGTAGCAACGAACTTCAAAGGCAAATTTAAGTCCTGTACACAAAAATTAGGGTCTATTTTTGCTTCAATTTCTTCTCTATTTCTGTTTTTTAGTTTAATTTTGTTTGATTTTTTGCAATTAATCAAAACAAAATAATTTGCTTTCATTTTTATTTTCTTCCCTCGTTTTTTTTGTATAGCCCCCGAAATTATAGGTTGTAAAAATTAGTTATTAGTCGCTTTTTTTAAT
>CAYQAE010000118.1:0-3727 GCA_964415445.1 uncultured archaeon
TACTTCGATTACAGCATTGGTGGAAGAGTATAAGTCTACACCAGCATCTCCTTGATGTGCATATTTAGGTATATCTAGGGATTTATCTATACGTTTTATTTGAACTTTCATTGCTTTTACCTCATAAAATCTTTAAATTTGTATCAAAAACAAAAATTTTATTTATTGAACACTTGAGGTTGAAAAAGGAATAAGGTGGACGTAAATGGCAAGATATAAACAAATTTCAGAAATTGAAAAATTAATGTGGAATAGAGAACTAATCCGAAATATAGGTATAATAGCACATGTAGATCATGGAAAAACTACTCTTACAGATAGTTTAGTTGCAGGAGCTGGTATTATATCTTTTGATCTCGCAGGTGATAAGTTATTTACAGATTCTTGGGATTTAGAGCAGGATAGAGGTATTACAGTTAATTCTGCTAATGTAAGTTTAGTACATGGATTAGATGGAAAAGAGCATTTAATTAATTTAATTGACACTCCTGGTCATGTTGATTTTAGCGGGGATGTTACGAGGGCGCTGCGAGCTATTGATGGCGTAGTTATTGTAGTAGATGCTGTAGAAGGCGTGATGACTCAGACTGAAACTGTAACTAGTCAAGCACTACGTGAGAGAGCTAGACCTACATTATTTATCAACAAAGTTGATAGATTGATAAAAGAACTTAAATTAACACCAGAGAAAATGCAAGAAGCATTATTGAGGGTTATTTCTAAATTTAATGGATTAATTAAAAAATATGCACCAGAAGAGTTCAAAAAGAAATGGCAAGTTAATCCTCAAAAAGGGACTGTTTCTTTTGGATCAGCTCTCCATAGATGGGCTATTTCATTTCCTTATATGAAAAAGAAGAATATGACTCTAAAAAATATTATGGATTATTATTTTGATAATAAACAAAAAGAATTAGGAGATAAATTACCTTTATATGAGGCATTGCTAGATATGGCTATAGCTCATCTTCCAAATCCCATAGACGCTCAAAAAATAAGGATAGATCAAATTTGGAAAGGAGATTTGAACTCAGATATTGCAAAGTCAATGATTGAATGTAGAAAAGATGGAAAAATAGTGATGGTTGTTACAGATGTCATAGTAGATGAACATGCAGGAGTTATTGCAACAGGTAGAGTTTTTTCTGGCACATTAGAGAGAGGAAAAGAAATTCAGATGCTATCAGCCAAAGCTGAAAGGAGAATCCAACAAGTAGGTATATATATGGGTCCAGATAGAGTAATGGTAAAAGGAGTACCTGCAGGTAATTTAGGTTCAATTGTAGGGGTTAAGGAAGCAAAAGTTGGAGAAACTATTGTAGAGAAAGGAACTGATATGGTTCCATTTGAAGATTTAAAATATGTAAGTGAACCAGTAGTTACTGTGGCTGTGGAGCCAAAGAAAGTAGATGAACTTCCAAAATTGATTAAGGGCTTGCGAAAAATAGGTTCTGAAGATCCTAATATCTTTGTAAAAATAGATGAAGATACAGGTGAATATTTAATTTCTGGTATGGGTGAATTACATCTAGAAATTACTCAATATCGATTACAAGAGCAAGGTATTGAAGTAGAAACATCACCTCCTATTGTTGTATATCGTGAGACAGTTCGTGGAAAAGCTGGTCCAGTTGAAGGTAAAAGTCCTAATAAGCATAATAAAATCTATATTAAAATTGAGCCTTTGGAGATGAAATATGTTAATGCAATAAAAGAAGGCAAATTTAGTATGAATATGGATAAAAAAGAACGTGCTAGAATCCTAAGAGATTTAGGAATGCCTAAAGAAGAGATAAAAGGACTTTGGGATATAACTGGGGGCAATATGCTCTTAGATATTTCAAAAGGAGTACTTGCAATGCGAGAAATCAAAGAATTAATCATCCAAGCTGTTCATGATGTTTTTGATGAAGGCCTACTCTGTCGTGAACCATCAAGAAGACTTAAGATATATATAACCGATGCAAAATTGCATGAAGATTCTATACATCGTGGTCCAGCTCAGATAATTCCAGCAGTTAGATCCGCAGTAAAAGCACTATGTCTGATGGCTGACCCCACTTTACTTGAGCCAGTATTGAGAGTTGAAGTTAGAGCGCCTGAAGAATATGTGGGATCTATTACTCATCTTTTTGATGGCAGACGTGGTGCAGTGTTGGATATTGAACAAGAAGAAAGTACAACAATAGTCAAAGGTAATATTCCTGTTGCTGAATCTTTTGGTATATCAGCTGATCTCAGAAGTGCAAGTGAAGGTAGAGCGGTATGGGCAACGCAATTTGAAAAATTTGATTATATCCCTAGATCCTTACAAGAAGACTTAATTAGACAAATTAGAAGAAGAAAAGGTTTAAATGAGAGAATAAAATCTCCTCAAGATTTATTACCTGCCTAATTTCTTAGAAAAATCTTCTAATTTTTTCTTTATTTTATTTTTTTTGACAAGATAATAATATTTATACTTCTTATCATGTTCATAGAGATATTTAAGCTTAGAGACTTCTTTTGCAAGCTCTTTTATTTTATTAACTATATCTACATCTTGTTTAGGATCTATTTTTAGTTTAATATTTGCTCCTAAATTTTTATCTGTCGATCCTGTAATATTCTCTATTGTTACCATGTATTTAATACCGTAGTCAATTTCTGTAGCTAGTTTTTTGGCAATCCTTGCTGAGATATATCCTAATTTTTGATCTCCAAAATAGATCGATATTGCATTTGGATCAACTAGATTATCTCGCTCTCGTATAACCTCAAGTTTATCTCCTTGATTTAGTCTAGATAACATATTTTGGCTATTTTCTACAAATGTAGTGCCTACAATTTTTGTGAAAAATTCATTTTGATTCATGATATAAACCATATTATTTATCTATCCAAACCTTTTTATTTTTCATAAATTTCAACTTATTTTAATGGATTTTAAGACTATAGTTTTAGAGTATTTTAAGAAACAGGATTATAAGATTGAAGAAAATCCCACTTTAAAAGATTCTTATGGGAGAGAATATAAGTTTGATTTGCTGGTGAGACATGGAGAAGTTGTAAATGTTGTATTTATCCGTGATTGGAATCGTAAATTGCATATAGGCGTTTTTCGAAAAATGATTGAGAAGGCAGATGCAGTAGGGATAGATCCAATTGTAGTTTGTTCAGGTGGATTTAGTGATTTTATTATAAGTTATGCTCAAAAAGAAAATGTAATGATAATTCCAATTGAGAACATTAAAAGATTTTTAGAAATACAATAAAATAAAAAAAAAGAATTTAGTTCTTTAAATTTTAATAGATGCAGAATCCTTCCATGTTTAGGAGTTGTCTCCCTGTTTTGTAGTTAAATTGGCATTTGATATCTTTTGCGATTTTATAGGTTTTGTTACCTACTTTTATCTCTTTTGGAATTTTTGTTTTGCTTAATATTTCTATAAGGTTTTCTTGGAGAAATTTTTTGTTTTCTACATTTTTATACCAAATAAAACCTCTTTGATTTTTTGGAACAAATAAAATAACCTCTTTATTCATTCCTTCTATTTTTGGCATTTTTTTAAATCACATATTTGTTTTTTAATTTATTTTTCCTACATTTATAGACTTAATAGTGACATATGAGTCATTTAACTCAAAAAAAGCTCATTTGAAAGTTTTTATCTAAGATGATTAAACCATCTAACAAATTTACATAAATTGGATACATATATCTTTATTTCGAGATCGGAAGAGCACA
>CAYQAE010000119.1:0-3593 GCA_964415445.1 uncultured archaeon
GTAGAAAAATATATTTATTGGAAAGCAATAGAAGTATCTATTCCTATTATTAAAACTCTTAATATGGCTTTAGGAATAGAAGAGGGATCAGATATAGTTGTGGTATTTAGTTATAATAAAGTGTATAAACCAGGCGAAAAAGTTGCTAAGAAGAACATAGGTTTATATTAAATTATAAATAAGGATAAATTGTTATGGAGTTAAGAGAAACAATGCATAACGAATATTCTAAAAAGCTTTCGGGTTTATGGGGAAACTATTATACTATAATCATTAAGGAGGAAATTTATGAGTGACTTTGGAAACTATAAAACAAAAGAATATTTTTTTGAAGCAATAGAAGCTTTGCATGAAAAGGTAAAAGAAATAGCAGAGGTAAATGAAAGTTTAGACCAACTTTACGAAGTAAAAAATTCGGTTTCTATAACTATTTCATTTAGGAAAAGTGGCTATGAAGATAATGCTCTAGTAATGGGATCACCTTTAATGCTATCGAAAGCTATTTCGTCTATAAAAGATGGGATGCTAAAATATAGAACTTGGTTATGGGACTGTGTAGCAGCCGAACTAAAAAACTTAGAAACAGTGAATATAGTAAATGAGGATTGATATGGATCCAAAACAAGTGATTATCATAAACACTGGTACCGAACCAAAGATGAGAATAGGGAATATGATAGCTCAAGGGGATCATGTATCTATGAAAGTTCTCTTACAAAGATTAGAGTTATATAAGACAGAACAAGATATTGAGTTTAATTATTATGGTGTAAAGAAAAAAACTTTACCAATAATTGAATATTATGCTGAGTTATTTTTTGACAAATATATCTGGGACTGGTTAACCGGAACTTTTACTAAGATTGTTCTTCAATGTCCAGACACTTATGACCTATACAGCCTATATTTACAAGCTAAAAAAGAACACCTACCATCTGCATATATATTCGATAATAGCTACACTGAGTTTAACGGTATCCCTACTTTAACTGCTGTAGCTATTGGTCCTGGTAATTCTGACCAGATAAACAAAATAACAGGACATTTTAAACTTTTATAAAGCAATTAGAACGCATCAAGAAAATCAATTATATGGAGAGCAAGATCATCCTCCAAAGACTATTATAATATGGAACAAAGAAAAAACACCTGGAAAGAATGGCAAGAACAAATTTTTAGATTAAAAAAAGATATAAAGACTGAGAAAAGGTTTATTTATATGATAGGATTTTCTCTTGTATTCTCAGGTGTTTGGATAGGACTCAAGTTACTGGGAATTCAAGATTGGAACTGGTGGGCTATAACTGCTCCTCTCTGGGTATTTGGTATATCAAGTATCTGGTACTATATATGGCGAAAGAAATTTTTGAAATAATGAAGCTTATGGGACTTTGTATGGTTGTAGTAATTCTGAGTTTCCTGAGTATATGGAACTATGGGTTAATAAGGGATGTAAAATATCTATGTGGAATAATAAGAAAAAAGGTCGTGGAATTTTCTTCGGATAAACTGCAGGGAAAAAAGGTCTGGGGAGAACCTCCGATATTGTAGTTGGCCTCTTACAGCGGCCCTCGTCTCTGCTCCTGTAAAAAAATTACACTAGCTGCTCCTGTAAAAAAATTACACTAGCTGCTCCTGTAAAAAAATTACACTAGCTGCTCCTGTAAAAAAAGTTCACTCTGTATAAAAAATATACCATCATATAAAAAAGTTACCATAGTGAACAAATTACATAGTCTTTTGGATACCCTTTTTCCTGTATCGTTCTTTCACAGCTCTTGTAAACTCGGATCTTCGTTTGTAGCCATATTTGTCCAGGAGTGGCGTATTCTCATAAATGATGGCCATTCCTGTGATAATATCGAATAAAGCTTTGGAAACAGATTGGATATCCGGTTCCTCTGTGTAACTTATTTTTATAGTATGAGGTGGTTCTAGATCTAGTGTAATTTCTTTATAGAGAGCTATAAATGCTTTCTCTATGTATTCCTTGTAGCCAGAAAAATCTATTTCTACTGGGATGCTAAAAATTGTGTATTTCATATATATCTCCTTCCCCACGTAGGGAGAATTTTACAGTTCTTATATAATTACATTCGGTTTCAATAGATGGTTCCGAATGTATAAAAAAGAAACACAAGAACTGGAGTTCGCGTAGGACGGAAAATGGGAACTCATTACTATTTATATAGATGAGTTCTGCTACTTCCCCTTAAATTGGAAAGGTGGATGAACTACTGGATCCTGTGCAATGGGAATATCACCTTGCTCTTCCAATTGATTTACTAATTCCTGGTTCTTCTGTATAATATTTTCATCTCTCTCATCGAGTTCTTCTAACTCAGACTCCGTACGGCTCTCAGATAACACAGATAGAACTACATTAGTGATACGGTCATCCAGCTCCTTTTTATCTAGATCTATCGGTGGGTATATATTAATTTCATAGTACCGTGGAGTCCTACGGAACCAATTAAGGAGCCTTTGGAACCAATTGATATTAGATTTAGTTGGATACAGGGTTTCCTGTATATTTTCTTCACGGTACCCGTGTATAATAGTTTCACATTTTCCATCGTGTGTAAGATTTATATTAATATTCATATAATTTTTTCAGCTCCTGTTTAATGTTCATTTTACCTCCTTATGTAATGTTTATACAGCACAAGGGGTGTTAGAGAGTGCTCCGGTAATTCCCGCTGGGATAGAAGACCACAAATACTGGAGTTTAGTCCCGTTTCCCTTGTCTACTATATATAGATTATTAGTTTTCATAGATTTCTTTGACCTCAGTAACTGTAATATATAGAACAATTTATAGTATCAATATTTTATTGTTCCGAACACAGTATTTTTATTTCATATAACATTGGTGGAGTATTTCTCCACCAATTATATATATTTTGTTTATTCCTTCCGTTAGAGTTAGTTTTTGGTAATCATTTTTCATTTGGTTATGTACTTTTTTCCATGTTTCTAGATCTACACCTTTTTCTATTTAGAGATTCTTTAGAACCTTGTCCGAAGTCAATAACTATTATTTAGTAGTTATTTTCTTTTTTGTCGTTTTTTCCTGGTCATTTTGGTTTCGTCAATCACTATGTTTTCTTTGTTTTGGATATATTTCTCTTATCTCATCTTTACAGAGAATAATATCTTGTGCAGCTTTCTTTAAGTTTTCAATCTTTTTTTCTTGTCTTTCGTATGCATCAACTTGATTTTGCCGTATTTTAAATAATTCATCATGAACATCATGGAAAACATCCATCTCAACTATCCTTTTCTTTCCATTCTTTTATAACAACAGTCTTTTCAATTTTTTCAACTTCTGGAGCTTCTTGGTCATAAAACTCATGCTCTTGGTTTTCAGTTAAACCTTCTTCCCATTCTAATTTGTAATGTTTTCCGTCATCAGCTTTAATTATAGTCTGGTTGGTTCTGGTCCATCTTCTATTTGGTCCGTAAATAGTTTCCACTTCATTATCGAAAACTAAATCTTGAACTTCATCACTAGTAAAATATCTCATTTAATCTCCTCCTTTAATTTTTCTTCTTCTTTCTGGATGGTTTCTTTAACTTTATACCACTTAGGA
>CAYQAE010000120.1:0-3501 GCA_964415445.1 uncultured archaeon
TACAAAATATGCTCCCACAATCTTCAATTTCCAGAAAATATACAAAAACAAATAAGACTAAACCTACAAAAAGGTCCTCTATAAATACATAAATTAAAGCAAAAGAACCTGAAAAAAATAGAGCAAAAAATATAAGAAATTCTCTCCAATATTGTCTAAATTTCTTTGCCATCATGCCCCATAATGTAAATAGGCCATCTTCTTTATTCTTAACATAATATCTTTCTAAAATCCAAAAGAAAAAACCTAAATAAAAAAATGCAAATATAAAAAAGAAAATTGCAATATAATTCATAAATAAAGACTAGGTTTATCAGTTTATTAGATTTTCTATCCACGATCTAGGATAAATCTCGATTCATATCTCTCTTGCTTTGCTTGAACTTTATCAATAATAATAGTATCTGCCCACTTTTTCCTGACTCCTACTGGTTCTGTGTCAGCAATTTTTTGAGCTTCTTCTAATTTAAAAGAACTATTAGAATAAATTGTAAATAATTTATCACCTTTATCTACCTTTGAATTTAATTTGACATATAATTCTACTCCTGCAGATTTATCAGTTGGTGCACCCGCCACTCTTGCAATTTTTACTAATCTTCTGTTAGACATCCAATAGACTCGACCACTATATTCACTTAAAATATCAATTTTATTTTTGGCTTTTGGTATATCTTCTGGCTTAATATTAGGATTTCCTCCTTGCTCTTCAATAATTTGTTTCATCTTATCTAGCGCATCTTTTGATTTTAATTTTGATTTTGCTACCTCATATGGGTTTGATACATTTGCTTGAGTTAGTAATGTAGATGCTACATTTATCACTTTTGAAACTAAATCAGAAGGACCTTTGCCCATTAACGTTTCTAATGACTCTTTTGCTTCCAAATTTGGACCAATTGTATATCCAAAAGGTTGAGATGCATTAGATATAGTTGTTACAAAATTAATATCCATTCTTTTTCCTAATTCAATAAAATCTCTAGCTAAACCATGGGCTTCTGAGATTGAAGTTATTTTAGTACCTGCTCCAGTTGGAATATCTAGGACAACATCAGTTGCGCCCATCGATTTTTTCTTACTGATTACCGAAGGTAAAAGAAGTGGATCAATAGATAGAGGATATTCAACTCTTATAATTATATCATCAGCAGGTGCTAATCTTAAACAACCGCCCCAAACTAAACATCCGTTAGTTTTTTCAACTACTCTTTTGATTTCATCTAACTCTAATTGAACATTAGTTAATACTTCCATTCTATCAGCTGATCCTGCTGCCGAAGTTATTGCACGTGATGATGTCTTAGGAATAGTTAGACCACATGAAGCAATTAAAGGAACCAACAAAAGACTAGTTTTGTCACCTACACCCCCACCTACAGAATGTTTATCATATATTCTTTTCTTACCAAAATCTAGAGTATCTCCAGTTTCAACCATTGCACGAGTTAGAGCTTCAGCTTCCTCCATTGACAGACCAGATGAATGCAGAGAAGTTACAAAAGCAGACAATTCTATATCACTAAAATTATAATGGACAATATCATTAATTATTTCATGAATATGTTTTGGTTTTAGTCTTCTTCCATTTAATCTATCTTGAACATATTCTAGGGATTTTGGACGTCTACCTGGTCTAACTATAACTTTATCATTTTCTTTTAAATTTAAAATCTCTTGCACACGGGTATATATACCCAATTGGTTTACAGAACAACAAGTTGAAGATATATCAACTATCGCTGTGATAGTTTTATCCCCAACAGTAATACTAACTCGATCTAGAGGAAATACACCTAACTTATCAGCATCTTGTGAATTTAGAAGAACAACAGGAACTCCACCTGCATCTATATCCATATTTTGAACATTAAATTCCATTATTTGAACACCTATATTATCTAAAGTTTATTGTATCTACTGATGATTATTAAAAGACTTGTTTTAATTAAATTATAAAGTAGAAAAAAATAATAATTCATAGTATGTATAGGAAGATTACAATGAATGATTTTATTTTCTTTGAAGAAGAAGTACCAGAATGTATCCAAACTTGTGATCTATATCAATTTTTTAATTTAGAAATACCCAAGGAAAATTCAATTTCAGAAGAGAACAAAAAAAAATTAGAAAAATATATTTTAGATAAAAATTCAGATATAGATGATATTAGAAAAAAGAGTATAGTTTTGTATTTATATATCTCTCCCAAAATAAAGGATAATGAGTCAATATATCAAGCTCTATATCGAGCTGGTTTAGAAATTACTGCAGAAGAGACTACAGGAACCTGGGATGTTGAGCTAAAAACCACAAAAGATGAAAATATAGATGAAAATTCAAAGAAAAATTTACAAAATTTACAAGGTAAAGTAATTGGAATTAATCCAAAAAATGGGATGGTCGCTACTGCTCTACCTATTGAAGGATTTGAAGCAGGATCACTTCCTCAACTTTTCTCTGTAATAGTTGGAAATTATACAGGAATGACAAGTCAAGTTAATGCTGTAAGATTAGAAGATTGTGAAATTCCAGATGAATTTGCAAATACTTTTCCTGGACCAAAGATAGGAGCAGAGGGAATTAGAAAAAGATTAGAAGTAAATGAGGATAAAACATTAATTGGAACAATTATAAAACCAAAAACTGGACTCTCCCCCGAAGATTGGGCTAAATTTGCAGATCAATCTTTTAGAGGGGGGTTAGATGTAGTAAAAGATGATGAAAACCTAACTAATCAAAAATATTGTAATTTCTACAAAAGAGCTAAATTGGTACTTAAAAATCTCAAAAAAATGGAAAAAGATACAGGAAGAAAAGGAATCTATGTTGCAAATATTACGGCTGATACAATAGATGAGATGTATAACAGAGCTAGATTTGTCCGAGATAATGGTGGATTATGTTTAATGATCGATATATTTGCAGCAGGATGGTCTGCACTTCAGACAATAAGAATTCAATTTCCAGATATGATAATACATGGACACAGAGCAGGACATGGTGCACAAACAGTTACTCCAATAGTTAAGATAGGTAAAAAATCAAGAAAAATTAGACATGGAATAGCAATGAAAATATACTGTATGTTTGCTCGCCTAGGTGGAGTAGATCAGCTACATATTGGTGCACCCCTAGGTAAAATGGAAGCAGAAAATAGAACAGTTTTGGCAAATCTAGAGATGATAGAAAGACCCATGGGAAATATTAAAACATCTCTTCCTATAAATTCAGGAGGGCTCTCTCCTAACAAATTTAATGATTTATTAAAAATAATGGATCCATCAGGCGAAGAAAAAAATACCAATCTTATTTTTCAAGCCGGAGGTGGGACTCATGCACACCCATTAGGTACATTTTCTGGTGCAAAAGCAATGTTACAAGCTAGATTAACTTCAGAGAGGAATATACCGATATTGGATGCTCTAAGTCGATTTTATGAACTTAGACTAGCTTATAGGCGATGGGATAAAAAAACTTATCAAGATTGGTTGAAATCAC
>CAYQAE010000121.1:0-452 GCA_964415445.1 uncultured archaeon
TTCTGCCTGATCCAAATGCTTTTTTAGTAATTTTGATACCAATTGGGACTTGTGATCTTTTATATTCGCTATGATCTAAACGCCAGATGATATCATCTACTGTCTTCTTATCATGTCCTCTCTTAAGTATTGATTCTTTATCCATCTCTTTTTCAATATATAATTCTAAAATTTGATCTAAAAGAGAATATTTAGGTAAAATATCACTATCCTTTTGATCATCTTTTAGTTCAGCTGTGGGTTCACGTTCTATTATTGACTTTGAGATTGTATTTGAATTTAGATTATTAATATATCTAGCAAGATCATAAATTGTAGTTTTATAAACATCTGATAATACCCCAAAACCACCTATCATATCTCCATATAATGTACCATATCCTACTGCAGTTTCTGATTTATTAGAAGTATTTAGAACTAAATATCCAAATTTATTAGACATAGCCATCAAT
>CAYQAE010000121.1:462-3487 GCA_964415445.1 uncultured archaeon
GTTCCCTGTTAGCCAGTGATTTGCGCATCCGTATCTCTTCTGTAATATCTTCTTCTTTTTCCTTAAAATCTTCTTTCAATGATTTTTTATATTGGTCAAAAATATCATCAATTGAAATTGATTTATATTCGATTTCTAAATTTTTACAAAGTTTTTGTGAATCATCAATACTTCTTTTAGAAGTATATCTAGATGGCATCATCAAAGCTAGGACATTTTCATTACCTAATGCCCTCTGAGCTAGAACAGTAGTTAGAGCTGAATCAATTCCCCCACTTAGACCTATTATAACTTTTTGAAAATTATTTTTACAAATATAATCTCGTATACCTAAAATAAGTGCATCATGAATTTCAGATATTCTACTTTGGGAGGGATATTCAATAGAATTTTTGAAATCTTCAATTGAGACTATCTTTAAATCTTCTTCAAATGACTTACAAAAAGCAACAAGTTTACCTTTTTCATTATAGACACAACTATTTCCATCAAAAACTAGATCATCTTGCCCTCCAACTAAATTAACATATATTATTGGAATTTTATTTTTTAAAGCTCTTTTTGAAAGTAATTTTTGTCTCAATTTTGATTTATTTACAAAATAAGGAGATGCAGATAAATTTAAGATTAAATCTGCTCCTTTTTTAACTAAATCTGAAATAGGATTATCATCTGTCCATATATCTTCACAAATTGTAATACCTATCTTTTTAGACTTAAATTCAAATATTTTAGACTCAATTGATTTTTCAAAATATCTTTTTTCATCAAAAACATCATAATTCGGAAGTAAAGTCTTATATTGAACTCTTTTGATTTTTTGATTTTCAATCCAAGCCGCTGCGTTATACAATTTATTGTCTTTGAAATCTACAAAACCTACAATTGCTACCTTATTTTTAGTAATTTGTTTGATTTTATCCAGACAACCTAAATTTTTTTTAATAAATGATTTTTTATTTAAAAGATCTTTTGGAGGATAGCCAGCAATTGCTAATTCAGGAAAAATTATTATATCTGAATCTGATCTTTCAATATAATCTATAATTTTTTTTGTATTATTATCCAAATCTCCAACTGTTACATTAATTTGGGCTAGGGCAATTTTTAAATCCAATACAATCACTTATCTATCAATTGAGCATCTTTGATCACAAAATATGCACAATTTTCATTTTCTTCTATAATTTTAAAATCATTTATTTGAATTTTCTTATTAAAATTTGGAGCATCTAAAACACAAGTTTCTAGCTCTCCACCTTCACCAGCTATATTTATTCCTAATTTTTTATTTAACTTAACTAAATTATTAACATCTTTTGAAATTAATTTATGTCCTAACCAACTTTTATCTAACCCTTCTGCTGCAACACTACTTATTATAACTTCAAAACCTAAATTAAGTAAACTTCTCATTTCGAGCTCTTGATCTATATGCCAAAGAGGCGAAAATATTTTCAATCCTAACTCATCACATATTTTCTCTGCTCTATCTCTTTGATAATTGGAAAATAATGCCCCGGTTACAATTCCATCTAGATTATATTTATCCTTTGCTAATTTAATAGCTTTTCTAAGATCATCTAACTCTTTTTCTTTCTCACCTTCAGTTTCAACTTTAACTAAAGGTATATCCATAGCTTGAGCTTGCAGATCAACTAAATGAATGTTTGGAGTATGAAACATGTAAGATGCAGAATTTTTACTTATAATTGAGATCAAACATTGAACTGAATAGTTTTGCTCAAGCATAGTATAGAGCGCATAGGCACTATCCTTTCCTGAGCTAAAAAGGACCCCTAATTTTAGATTATATTTTTTTGAAAATTTTCTTAGATATTCTGACTTTTTCATAGATTGCCTCTTTGCTAGTTTTTCGATACCTCGATCGAATTTAGAACCATATTGAGCTGCAATTTTTTTTCTGAATGAGTATTCATAAGGCACTCCCAACTCTTCAGAGACTGATCTTAAGATATATTTATCGACTTCTCCTTTGAGTTTATATTTTGGAGAAATTGTGAGTGCGAAGCCAACCATATTTTTATCTAGATATGGAACTCTCAATTCAAGATTATGATTCATTGTAATTACATCATCTCGATATGTGTCTCTTTCGTAAATTTTGAGAATATTAGATAGACATTCTTTATTAAGATTATTTGATACTTTTTGACGTTTATAACCCCCAAATAAATCGTCTGCACCCAATCCTGAAAAAATAACTTTTATTCCGTCTTTTTTTGCTAATTCAGAAGCTAAATACATGGTTAGACCTACACTTACTTTAACTACATTATTATCTTCAATTAGAGGCACTATTTTTTTGAGATATGAATCAATCTGATCAATTGAAATTGTTTTTATTTTTAAGTTTAGATTAAGATCTTTTGCTATTTCTTTTGCATATTTTAAATCTCTAGATTCTTCTAAATTCTTATCAGATAATGCAGAAGTATAGCAAATAAAATCTTTACCTAATTTTTTGCAAATGTAGGCAATTAATGTTGAATCAATTCCACCTGAAAATAAAATACCAAACTTTTGCGAAGGAATCCTTTTTTTAATTGCCTCAAAAAAAATATCTTTCAATTTATTTTTATTCTCATCAAATGATAATTTGTTTTCAGAGATAGAAAAAAAGTCTCTCTTAATCTTTTCTAACTTATTGTTTTTAATATCATATTTTAACAAAATTCTAGGATTCAATTCTTCTATATTTTTATATCCTTGCCCCTCTAATGCTTTTTTCTCAGAACAAAATCCAAATTTATCAGAATAAAAATACCAAAGTGGTTTTATTCCCACTATATCTCTTGCAAGATAAATAGTATTATTGATCCAATAGGAAAAAGCATAAACCCCTTCAATTTCCAGGGTCGATATGTGTAAGGGTCCTGGTAACCGTGTTTGTATTCCAGTCTGCCTATTGGTTTCCCCGATGACTGATGCACGATACCCGCATCGTTCCAGGGATACGCGCCGAGCGCCACCCATGCTTCGAGGGTCAGTTCATCCTCTATTT
>CAYQAE010000122.1:0-3464 GCA_964415445.1 uncultured archaeon
ATTTATTTTGGAAAACTCTATGATGAATCTTTAGTTGATAAAATGATAAATTCAATTGATAATTATGAATTTAAATCGTTGAAAAAAATTAAGTCAATGCTAAATTTAATTTCAGATGGCGATATCCTGCCTATTTTAGGTTCATATGATCTTCATAAACTTTCTAAAAAACTAAAAATTAGTGCAAAAAAATCAGATTTAGTTGTCTCAAAATTAAAGGAAAATCATTTTATGGCAGGAAGAACTCATTTTGATCTTAATAACATAAAAACTGATTCTGGTCTAGATAATCTGTGTGAAATAATAAAATAAAAAAAAAGAAGAAAATTTTGTTTATTATAATTCTTCTAATAGTTTTTTTAGCTGTTTCGGAACTTCTTTGGATTTTAAGTTTTTTTGAACGAGTTCTCTTTCTGCCATATAATATATTCTCAATATAGGTTCAGTACCTGAAGCTCTAATTTGTACTGTCATTTCATTATTTCTTAATACAATACAAATAGGTTTTTTTGATCTATTATATATGGCACTTACTTTAAAATCCATGAAGTTATCCATTTCTGACATTTTTTGTACGATTTGTTTTCCTTGTGCAGTATTTTCTAGCTCAACTGAATCTCTATCTGAAAATAGAGGTAGTTGGTATGCTGCATCTAGTATGTTTTCAATTCCATGTTTAGACAATGCATAAAGTATCATGCTCATTGTAAATAATCCATTTTTGTCAAATGAATTAAAGTCGAGTTGTTTAGACACTAACTGTGCACCACCTGATTCTTCAATAGATATTGCAAATTGATTTTCCTTCATCTGTTGGATGTCATCAAATCTTAGTTGCTTGAATTCTTTATCTAAAATTATTGCTTCTTCCTTTCTGCTTTTATCACAAGTTATACTTAATAATCTCTTAAATAGTATACTTATGAATAAATAACCGACACCTGAAAGAAGCGGATCATTCTCTATTTTAGATTTATATGCACCTAATGTGGGATGTGTATGTATTGGGATGAGATTATTATTGTTCTCTCCAATTTCAATCATAGCTAAATTTAGGATTTCATTGGGTGTAATTTGAATCAATTTATCCTCATTTTTGACCCACAAAATAGGTCTATCTTGATCTGAATCTGTAGCAATTAAGAATTTAGCATTATACTTTTCGCAAGCTTTTAGATATTTTCTTGCTTTTTCAGGATTTTTTGAAGTTGGATCCGATTTTAGGATTAATTTTCTCTCTTCGATGAAGTGAATATTTTCTTTTGCAATACCATATTTTGTCAAGAATTTATTGATCTCTTGTTTGTGGCCGCCATTTAGAGCAATTAGATAATTTTCATTTTTTGGAATTGATTCTTCGAAATCTTCCATTGCAATTTTATTCATTCGCAATGTTTGATTAACATGATATTCAATTGCATCAATGTAGTTGATTTTATCCATATATTTGGGATCAATCTTAATTTTTTTCTTGTTGAGAACTATATCTTTCATCTTCTCAAAGAGTTGATTCCCAATTTCACCCAAAATAGGGGATGGATCATTATTCAAGTACATTTTGGCACCTAGATATACTGGTGGATTGTGACTACAGCTTCTATATATTACTGTAGTTATCTCTTCAAAAGACAAGGCATCATGTGCAGCCCCCACTGAAGTAATTGATTCGTCTGAGTCTTGGTATGGGATTAAGCCATGTGCAGATACTATCGCTGCATATATATCTAGGAAATCTTGTTGCTGTGGTCTAAGTCCATCTCCGCATACAAATATGCCTTTTGGGGCATTATTTTCATTGCAATATTGAAGAGTTATTTCACAGCAGGCTACAACATAAGATAGTTCCTCTAAGACCGCGAATGTATCAAATTCAATTTCTTTGTCAATTTTCACAGCTTGTATTCTATATCCGGAAGTACCAAATTTAGTAAAGTTTAGAGCTTCTGGATCTCCAAGGTCGATTTTTGAAAAATCAATATTGGATCCTTCTATTTTTAGTCCTAATTTTTGTATTAATTTTTCCATATTATTTCTCCTCATTTTTAATATGAGTTTCGTATATTTTAGATTGTGTTGAGAAATATACTACCCCTAAAGGGTATGGTCGTTCTTTTATTGAAATATAAGTCTAAACAGACCTAAAGTTAAATGTAGAGAAAACCGATATTTAAACTTTTGTATATATATATTTTTATCTTAATTAAAGTGGACTCGTCGGGAGTTGAACCCGAGGCTTACGGTCATAAATTATGATCTCCGCCATGCCAAGGCGACGCTCTACCAACTGAGCTACGAGCCCATCTAAAAAATTAATGAATTCTTTGACCATTTACCTTCTTATTTTGCCAAGAATATTTTCTAATCTTTGCGCTGACACCAAATCCACAAGCTGCGCATTTTCTTTTCTTTTTATGATATGAATTACGTCCGCATCTTCTGCATCTGATGTGTAAAACTTTGTTATGTTTTCCAAAAGAAGAAGTACCTTTTGTCATATGTTCACCTTATGGGGATATAAAGACGACATTATCTCCACGGATAATCGATCTACCTAATATCCGTTTTACCTTATTTTCTTCAATTTCTTTTGTATCATCTAACACTAAATTTAGATGCACATCGTAACCTCTTAAAGTTCCTTTGTATTCTTTTCTACCTTTTAGATTAACAATTACAGTAGAATCTATTGAATTTGTTAGTAAGTCAAAGGGTCGAGTTTCTTGTTTTTTTTGCATATTTTATCCCTCATCCTTTCCTAAAACTTAGCCTATTTAAAGTTATTGCTAGTCTTGATACTTTCAGTGATGATTAAGTGCGAGTAAAAAAAAGATATGCTTTGCGTTCAGACAAATTAGAAAAATATTTCAAAAAGATGAAAGATTACTTAAAAGAATCATTGCTAAATCAAATTAAGGGGCAAAGATGGGAAATTGTAGAGACAGATGAGGATTTTAGTCTGGTTTTACTAAATTCAAATCCATTTTTAATTATAGAGGGAGAAACTTATATTCCACATTTAAAATCTAAGGATTATTTTAATTTAGCTAAAGTGACAGTAGATCAAGGTGCAATTCCTTTTGTTTGTAATGGTGCAGATATTATGTACCCTGGGATAGTTTTTTTTGATTCAAATATAAATTCAGATGATTTTGTAATTATAGATGAAGAAAAATATAACAAAGAGTTAGCAATTGCTAAATCAGCTATATCTGGAAATGATTTTGATAAAAATAAAAAAGGAAAAGCTGTTTTAAATCTCCATTATGTTGGAGATAAAAAATGGAAATTTAAAGTTTAAACCCACAAAATGGACAATATGGTGCGCCTTTTGGTAGGTTTTCACCACATTCTGGACAAAATCTAACTCCTTCTTCTTGTGCTGGAGGTGCCATAGCATCTCCACCAGGTGCGCCTATTTTTTTAGGGATTTTCATCTCTTTTGTTAAATCTACATCTTCATCATC
>CAYQAE010000123.1:0-3365 GCA_964415445.1 uncultured archaeon
TCAATGAATGTTGACGAAAATACAAAAATTTTTGCAATATATCGTGCATTAGGAGCGAAAAAAATACGTATATTTATGTATGTTTTGTTTGAAGCATTTATTTTAGCAATAATTGGGTTTGTACTAGGGCTTTTAACGGGTATTTATATCGTATTTCCAATTTTAATAAAATTTATTATCACAAATGACACTATTCCAATTAAAGCAAAAATAGATTTTTTTGCAGTTATTCTCTCATTTTGTGTTGCAATTGCTATTTCAATTATTAGCGCTTTTCAACCTGCTTTGAAATGTAGTAAAAAATCAATTAACTCTGGTTTGCATCCGCAAAGAAAAGAAAATGTTTTTGAAGACTTAACAAAAAAAGAAACTATTTGGATAATATTTAGTCTCATGCTTTTTTTTATACCAGTATATATTATTTTTGTTCCTGATATCCTTGCATTATATGCAAATGATGAAGCAGCAATAGCAGCTACTTCTGGACTTCTATTTGTTATGTTTGTAGGACTTTCAATTCTTTTGATATATTTAACTCCTTATTTCGAACGTTTATTTGTAAAAATCGTTTCAAAGAGATTAAAGACATCAAATATAATTCAGAGCAATTTTAAGAGATATCGTTTCAGAAATATGACAACAGCAAGTATGTTTGTATTTGCTATTGGTTTTATGGTGTTTATAAGTAGTATGAGTTCTATAGAAATAGCTAGAATTACAGCTAATAAAGAATATGTGAATGGTGGCGATATTGTTCTACAATCAGACGCCCCTATATCTAATAACATTACCAACTCAATTAAGGACATAGAAGGAGTAGAAAATGTTTGTGGGATATCTTCTTGTACCGATGGAGTTATAGCAAGCGATATTTTAGAACTTAATACTGCATCAATAAATCTATATGGAATAAATGAATCATATACTAATGTTACATATAAAAAATATATTGAATTTTCAGAAGGTGGGTTCAATTCTTTTAAAGAACTACAAGAGAAAAACACTATTATTATATCAAAAGCTCTTTCCGAATATTTAGACGTTTCTTTAAACGATACAATATTTATACAAGTGCAAAAATTTAGTATATCTACTGCAAAACATCTTCGGATTGTAGGAATTGCTAAAAAAATGTCAGGATTTAGTGATTTTAAATCAAAAGAATCACTAGCTCAAGATAGTGGGACGTTAATATCTCTTAATACTTATAATTCTCTTTTAGATTTAAATAGTAATGAAACATATTTTAACATTGTCCTTGTCAAAACAGATGATTCAAAAGATAGTAAAGAAATTTCTGACGAGATTGATAGAAAATATGTTTTTGAATACGGCATTGTATCTGAAGCAACAGAGAATGAGATTAAAACAGCTAAAGATTCATATGAACAGACGGAAAGATTTTATATAGTTATAACCGTATTTTCAATTATACTTGCAATTTTTGGATTGAGTGCTAGTATGTACACGAGTATTGCAGAAAGAAAAAAGGAAATTGGGATATATAAATCATTAGGACTTAAAAACTCAGAAATTAATAATATGTTTATTGTAGAAGGCGCTATTTTATCATCAACTGCAGCATTTTTAGGTAGTTTTGTGGGATTTATTCTTGCATATGGATTTCAATGGAAAAATAGTATTGCTACCGAACTTTTTGTACCTTTTACACCCCCATACACCTTAATATTTTCTGTATTAATATGTTCTATATTTTTTGGGATTTTTGCATCTTGGATAACTTCAAAAAATGTTTCACAAAAAAATGCAGCTGAAATATTACGGATAAAGGAATAAGAATTCAGAAATCCATGTTTGATAACCTTTTATAACCACAAAATAACATTAAAATCACAAAAAATAGTGGAATAAAAATAATAACATTAGCAGAGATTATAAAAATAATGAGAAATAGTAAAAACAATAAAATGTTGAATAGCCTTTTTATAACTCCTGAAGAAGCATAAACAGGTGCAATTAGCATAGTAGAGCAAAAAAAAGTAACAAATATACTATTTAAAATAAAATACATAAATATTATTCCAAAGAAATCAATTAAAGATATATCTAAAAGATATCTAAAAAATAAAATACAAAAACCAGGTAAAAGCATGAAAAAATAGCTTATAGATATTAAAAGAAAAAAAGAAATAGCATATGTTCTAATTCCGTTTGGTTTATCTTTAAAAATTAGTAAATGTTTTTTTTCAAAAAATTCTGAAAACAATATCAAAATAAATGTGAATAAAAACAGTGAAGCTACAATATAACCTCCAAAAAAAGTAACAATATCTCCTCCAGGAGTCTCAAAAAATATCATATTTATAGCTAAAACTATTGATATCACAAAAGCTAATATAAAAGCAATAAAATTCTGGAAATTTCTCATTATTATTTTTAAAGTTACCGAAACACTATTTGCATATTTTTTGGGTATTATTTTTTTTAAAAAAAAATAAATTCTTGATTCCTTATTTATAGTTGTAATCTTTTTTTCATATTTTTTAGAAGTTAAAGATTCTTCTATTTTTATTGATATATTATATCCAAAATAAAATACACCTATAACAAAAGCAGAAAATAGTAATATTGAAATGTAAAATGGAACAATTACAGTATAGCTAGTACTACCAGTCATTGCTATTAAAAATGTATTTGCGACCCAAGTTGTGGGCAATAATCCAAATAATATTTTTATAAATAAATAATCCTTTAATATTCCCAATATTATGCCTTGATATTGGGGTAAGGATATTATTAAAAACAAAAATACAATATAAAATATTTGGAGCTGCTTTTGAGAAAGACCTTTTGATTTCAGTTTTATTAAGTCATTAATTCTCATTGAAAAAAATGTAAATGATAACAAGTATATATTAACAACTAACCACGACACAAACAAATTCATAAGTCCAAAAGCCAAATATATTAAAATATAACCAGGAATAAGTATTAAATTGTTTAAAAGAAACTCAAAGCTAGTATATAGATGTTTTCCTATTAAAATTTCTTTTTTTGAAATTGGACTACTTTTGACAAATTCATTTTCTAAAATATTAGAAATATTACGTTTTGGTCTACAAAGAGTATAAAGAAAACCTGCTAAAGATATTAAAAATATATATATAACTACTAAATAAGTTGTATCTACATCTTTTGCTTTTTCTCTAAAGGCATCTACAACCTGCTCATCAACTATAAGATATGTTATTAAAATAATAGAAAAAAAAATAGCTGCTAAAATAAACCAAATAATTTTTCTTTTATTCTTAAAAAAAGAGGTTTGTGATCTAAATAAGGCCTTTGCAATAGCAAATGATTTTTTATTAATAATTGACAAACATACACCTTTATTTCTTTTTATG
>CAYQAE010000124.1:0-3325 GCA_964415445.1 uncultured archaeon
TTTCAATATTATTCTGGTATTGAAAACAATATAAATAATATGTTATATCATTTCAATTATTTCATTTCACTTGCAACAGGCATTTTAGATAGTTTAGCTATAAAGACAGATGAATTATACAACATATCAAGTAAAAATAATTTTAGCCCTGCGGAGATATCTTTTGCACCTAAACGAGGGAAAAAATTTCGACATGAAATTAGTAATCATAATAAAGATCTATTTGATCATATAAATGCGTCATTTAACCTTAGGAAGCTAATTCACGAATTACGAAACCAAATTGTTCATAGAGATATTCCACAAAAGATTCATTTTCAAATAAAAACAGGTGATACGAATCGTGAAGTTAATTTTATAGATATAAACGAGGATATTGCAACACTTATTCGTTTATGCAATGATAAATATCGAAAATATGATTTGTTCACTCAATGGGGTGCGTATGAATTACCAAATCCACTGGAAACAAAATATTATTTAGAGCCATTTCATTTTTCAAAATCTTGTTTAGAAAGTTTAATAGTATTCTCAAATAAATATTTAAAATTGCTGGGTTTTAAAGATACTATCGCTGAATTAAAGAATAAAGATCCAAATAACTCTTTTGTAAAGATCATAGAAGACTTCAATAATACAAGCTTATGTTAATATAACTCGATTCTACAATTAAAACATTTTCAATATTCACTTTTTGTGGAATATTTAAATACTCTCCAGAAAAGCAAGTTCCTTACTTGTTCGAAATTCTACCAAGTAAATTTCCAAAACTTTCTGATGTTTTTTTAGTCAAAAAATAATTCCTTTTGTACGCGGACAAGAATGTAAGCAATTATCTAGTACCGGTGCTATTAATTTGGCTTCGATTTGTTGGATGACATCAATATTTTCGGAATCCATTAAACGTTCAAAACATCGTCTAGGAGTCTTAATGTTAGATAGTATCCAGCGTGGAATAGGAACATAGCCAAAAGATGTTGATGAAGATTTTAGAGATGAAAAATTGTATGGGGATTTATAATTTTTTGAAAGAGATCGTAACTCTTTATGAAAATTGATTGTTGTGGATAATATGCCTCCAAAATAAGTGAATGAATTTATTTCTCTCTATTCAAAAATTTTACTTTAATATATTCTTTCATTGCATCTTCAGGATCAATTTCAAACTCATAGGATATATCACTACTTTTTTCCCCGTCATAAGTCATGTTTTTTTGGTAGATAATTTTAAAATTAGCACCAGGCACAAATTCTCTAGTTATATTTATAGTTATATTTTTGGAAACGTTACTTTCGTTATGGATTGCTATGTCTACTCTCCATCGATTTGTATTAAATCCTAATTTATAAAAAGTACAGTTCCCTATTTCTTCACCTTCATAATAAATCGGCAAAACTTCTCCGTCAAGATTATTATCTGATGTTTCTTGACTATTTGTGAAAGGATTTTGGTTTATAAAAAATATTCCGAATATAGCTGTAGCTAATAATGAAATAATTTTTTTACTTGGCTTTTTCTTTTGTTTAGATGACAATAATATCTCCAATTATTTTAGTTTTACTTGAATTCCTCTTGGTATATCATAGAAAAACGGTAAAATAGCTAAAATAATCTTAACCATATATCCATAGTCGCCTAAAAACCAACCCGCAAGTAAACCAATAATAAATGGTATCCATGCAATAGTGATTACCGCAAATCCTATATCAACCTTTGTTTGTTCGACCATACAGAAACTTGAGCAAAAATTATACTTTTATTTATTTTCATTATAAATTTTAAATTTAGTTTAAATAAGAGTTTGTTTTTCGAACAAAAGAAGAGTTTTGAAAAAATATAGTAAATATTTATGTCTATTTTGGTAGAAATTAATTAGGTGATAAATTTGTCAAAATTTTTTGCTTTTTGTACAATTTTTTTAATCACATTAACTTTATTGGGATGTACTGACTCGGAAGATAGCAATGCTATTGAGTTATCTATTGATGAAAACGATACTGAAGTTATCGGATACTATAATGCTTCTGAAACATACGGAGGAGAACAATATACATATTTCTCTGTACAATTGTATGTAAAAAATACAGGAAATAAAGATGCTCAGTTTTATATTAAATATAGATTAAAAGGAAATACTGTTTGGAAAACATGGTATTATGCAGCCATAGAAGATTCAGATCATAATAAAGAATATATCTTAGAGTCTGGAGATTTAGGATCAACGTGGACAAAAATAAGAACTCCTTTAGGCACAAATACGTTAGAATTAGAACTTAAGTTTATAACTCAAGACGAAGAACAATTCGATGAGATTACATTAACAAGTTAGCCTCACAAATGTTATCTTTAAAAAAGCAGACGTGAAAAAATGAATCCTTCCCTAATCCAAAACATCTCTAAATACCACAAAGATTATGCAGCGAAATACCTAAAAAAAAGGCTAAAAAACAAAAATAACTATTTACAAACCAAAAAACAAGGACTTTTTTTCATTTTTAATTATTGTTTTTATCAGGGCCGTTTAGACAAAACATCAGAAAAATTTCAACATATCGCAGAAAATATAGTCGATAAATATTTTTCAAAACACAAAAATTATCTTAATGAACATTTAAAGAGAATAAAAACCAAAAACGAGCTTGAATTAAACTATAAAGATTTATTATCAAAACTAAAAAAAGGAAGACTTAACAAAGCTGGAGATAGGCTAATGGTTTGCAGTTTAATAAATTTCATACAAAGCAGACAGGAAAAAAATATTGTAGCTTTTTTAATTGAGAAAATTAAATCAAATAACATCAAAAAAGCATATCAAGATTTAGATGATATTTGGTCCATAGGTAATAAAATTGCATCATTTATCTTACGTGATATTATCTATATTTATGAATTAGAAGATTTTTTGGACCCTATTGATTATAAATATGTCTGTCCGATTGATACTTGGGTGCATCAAGTTTCAAAGAAAATTTCTTTAGTATCTAATGAAAAATTGGGAAATGAAAAAGAGCAAATCCAAGAAGCAAAAGAAATTTCAAATAAATGTCTAGAGGCGGGAGTAAGTCCTATTCATTATAATCAAGCTGCATGGTATATAGGTTCAAATTCTTTGGATATTGTTTTACAAATATTAAGTAAATCATAAATATACTTTAAAGTTTGAAATAACTCATCTCATTTATTAAACCATCAGTGGGTAAAATGGCATTTAAAAAAGAAGAAATTAAAAATAAAATAATTGTCTGCTTGAGTAAATTACTTGAAAAAGATCTTTATCTCTTAAAAAATGATATTAACGAAAGAACAATTTCAAACAGGTTGGCA
>CAYQAE010000125.1:0-3303 GCA_964415445.1 uncultured archaeon
CACATACTACAAGCTTTATTATCTTGTGGATGAATTGATTTTGCACCTTCTGGATCTAGTGCAAATTCAAATTGATTTCTCCAATCTTTTTTTGCTCTATATTTTGAAAGGTTTAGATCATCTTCGAAATGTTTGTCAATTCCATATTTAATTGAGTCTCCGACATGCGCTGCAATCTTTGCAGAAATTACACCTTTTTTTATATCTTCTTTTTTTGGAAGAGATAGATGTTCAGATGGAGTAATTGCACATAAAAAATCAGCGCCATAACCTGAAGCCATTGCTCCACCAATCGCTGCAGATATATGATCATAGCCTAAACCAATTTCAGTAGGAATTGGACCTGATACAAAAAGCGGTTTGTCTCCTGTAATTCTATTGTGCTCAGAGATCCATTCACCTAAATTATGGGCATTTACATGCCCGCCTAATCCTTCAATTATTACTTGAATATTATTTTTGTTGGCAATTTTTGCTAATTTTGCATTATTAATTATTTCCCTGTATTGAGCTGAATCTTTGAAATCATGAATACATCCGCTTCTCATTGCATTTCCTAAATTTAGAACTATATTTTCATCTTTTATTATCTCTATTATGTCTTCAAATATACTAAACATAGGATTTTCTATATCTTGAGATAAACTAATTGCAGAGCACATCGCGCCGCCCTTAGAAACAGTTCCAATTATCCTTTTCTTCTTCTTTAGATATGTTAAGTCCTCTTTTTTAAATCCAGAGTGGATGACAATTGAAGAAATACCTTCTTTTACTTGATTTTCTATTGTTTTTAATATATCTTCATCTGTAATATCCATAAATGATTTAGATTCACATATCGTCTGATAAATTGGGACTGTAATTATAGGCAAATTTATAGAAGAGATTAATGATTTAAGTATAAGTTTATTGTCGTCTGACATTGAACAATCAGAGATGGTATCTGCTTGGTATTTTTGAGCAATCTTTGCTTTATATATTTCTTCGTTTATTTCAGATCTTGCTGAGGATGAACCTAAATTTACATTTACTTTTGTCTTTAGAGACTTACCTATTGCTGTGTATTTTTGGTCATTTTTTCCTAAAATTACAATTTTATTTTCTTTTATTCTTTTTTCTAATTTATCAATACTTATTTTTTCTTCTTTTGAGATATTTTTTAATATTTTTGAATCTATTGAAGTCATATTAGTCACATAAATTAGATAAAATCTGTTTTGGAAGCTAAATATATATTAATTAAATAATTTAATAGATTATGTTCTAAGGTATGATTATGTTTGATTATGTTATTCTTATAATGTTAGGAATATTTATGGTAGTATTGGGCGCTGATTTTTTAGTTAGATCTGGTAGTGCAATAGCCAGAAAAATGGGTGCCTCAGATTTTGTAATTGGGATGACTATTGTGGCATTAGGTACTTCTATTCCTGAATTAACTGTGGCTTTATTTGCATCTGCAAAAAATTCATCTGATATTGCAATCTCAAATGTTGTTGGATCAAACATAGTAAATATTTTGGTAGTAGTTAGTTTTTCTGCAATGATTAGGGCTACTCCAATTACAGACAAAGAAAGTGTTGATACATTTGGAGTTTTAATGCTAATTGGATCTTTAGTATTTGTAATTTCAATTGCAGATGGTAAAATTACAAGAGCTGAAGGAGTTATTATACTCTTGCTTTTTTCATTTATTATGTATAAAATAGTGCGTTCAGGTTCAACTGAAGGATTTGGAGAGACTAATACTTGGGAATATTTTTTATTGCCTTTAGGTATTCTTCTTTTATATTTTGGAGGCAATATGACAGTTAATAACGCAGTAAATATTTCAGAAGAAGCAGGAATATCTGAATGGATAATTGGTGCTACTGTAATTGCTATAGGTACTTCCCTTCCAGAGTTAGCAACATCAATTGTCGCTACAATTAAAAAGCAATTTAATATTGGAGTAGGAAATATTATTGGAAGTAATATATTCAATATGCTTTTTGTATTAGGCACTACTAGCTTAATTAGTCCCTTGTCTTTTCAAAACAATTGGTTTGATGTAATTATTATGTTATCTGCTTCATTTTTGATGATAGGATTTATGAAAACAGATTGGACTATTTCAAGAAAAGAAGGTACATTTTTATTTGGTTTGTATATTTTTTATTTGTTGAATTTATTAGTCTTTAAAATCGGCTAGAATATTTTTAGATATGTTCAATAACCTGATAATTCTTTTCTAATAACATCTGCTTTTTCTGTTCCAAATAGAGTTTGTACATGTTTTATAATTTCTTCAATTGTTTTTCTTATATCTTCTGAATTTGAAGTATCATTAGATATATTTAATTTTTTGATAGCATAATCGACAACTCCTCTTCCCACTCCAGGTATTTTTGAATTTACCTTATCTCTAATTTCCATTAAAGTTGTCATTTTAATCAGATCGCCTCAACCATCTTTGCAAGTTTATAAAAACCAACTATAAAACCAAAAGCCATAAATAACTCGGTGACAAGAATTAAAGGCTCAATTAAATCTGAGAATGTAAGATATAAAACATAGAAAACATCATGAAATAAAGAAGCCCAAAGAGCAATTCTTAGAAAACTCCAACAACTATTCACTGTTTTTAAAATAGGATATGCTTTTTCAAATATTGTAAGACTTAAAACCCAAATAAAGACATACATTAAATTGAATACAATACCTGTAGGTCTTATTATATCAAAAAAAGGCAAAAATAACATTGAAACAATAAAAATTGAAATAATTAAACTATAAAAAACAATTTGATATTTTCTAAAAGAAGATTCATTAATGCTTGCTATATCCAAATCTCTTGATAGATATAAAAAACCAATAGGTAGATAAAAAAATCCTAAAGATTGAATTGTCCGCGCAAGAATTTTATGAAATTCGTTTATTGAATCATTTGAAGTTTCATTTGCCCCTGCTAAAATACCAAAGGAAACGTATATTGTAGCACCAATTAATAACAAAAATGTTGCTATTGCCCATTTTTTATATGCTAATGAGGCACCTTCGGTATTTTTAAAAATTCTATAAGTAAATATAAAGATAATTAGTTCTATAACAAATAAAATTGAATTTGAAGCTACATAAACAATATCAACAGACATAATTAATTTTTAGATAACGTTACTTTTTTAATTTTTATTTTAAGAAAATATTTTGAATTAAATATAAATTCTAAGTTTTTAACTTATAAAATGAAAAAGAACTTATTTAAACTTAATAACCTGATAATTCTTTTCTAATAACATCTGCTTTTTCTGTTCCAAATAGAGT
>CAYQAE010000126.1:0-1232 GCA_964415445.1 uncultured archaeon
CTAAAAAGGAAGAAGGATAAGATCCAGTCCGAATCTAAAGATGATTACATAGACTTGACATTGGATGATGCCATTCGTAAAAGAAGACTGGAATCTCAAAGAAAATTGCAGGATCTGAATAGACTTCAGAAAAAATTCTTCAACGAACAGAATCGGATAAAGAAAAAAGAACTCAGAGACGAAATCGATAAGATCGAATGGGAGTTAATAGAAGCAACTCTGAAAGAACATGGACACGAAGAGGCAATGGATAGACTGGAACAATACAAGAGGACAAATGTGAAGCCATTTTTCATTTGGAAACTGTACTTTGCCGAAGTATTTCAAAGAGAAAATCCGGGTTTCGATGTTGTGATTGCAAATCCGCCTTATGTATCTGCAGTAAAACATTCAAAAATCAATAATGAGGAAAGAGAGATATTAAAGCGTATATATCCAGAATTGCAAGGTGCTTTTAATTTATACACTGCTTTTTTACTTAAAACATTTAATCTAATTAATTCTAAGGGAACATATTGTTGGATAATTCCTAATAGTTTTTTAGTTTCAGATTATGCCTTTGCTACATTTAACAAAATGAAGAAAAATGGACTATATGCATCAATTGATGTTTCTAAATATAATGTATTTCACGATATAGGGGTATATCCGATTATTTTAATTGGTGCTTTAGATTGCACGTCGAAAGATAAATATATGACTTACAAATTAAATAAAATAGAAGATTTAACTAGAAACAAACTCCAAGAAATAAAGAGCATGTATGATTATTTAACCTTTAAAGATGTGGGAATAAAGGTAGGTTCTGGAACAACGGGTTTCCAAGCAAAGCTCATTGTACCATTAATTTTAGATGGTAAAGATAAAAGTGAAAATTCTATTCCTTTTGCGGTTAGCGGTTCAATAGATCCTTACATAGTTAATACAGAGAAGGTAAGATATATGAAAAGAACCTATAAATACCCATCTATCCGTTATGACCCCGATATTATCGCCATGTCTAAATGGAAATTTTGGACATCAGAAAAGATAGTTATTGCGGGGATGACTAAACGGATAGAGGCCACATATGTTAAAAATCCATTAGCAATTGGGGTGGGATGTTATGCAATATATGAGTGTGGAGGATTTAATCCAAAATTCATCTTGGCTTTACTAAATAGCTCATTCGTAACATATTATCTGAATAAAAAATTTAAAGATAAACATCTAGCTGGAGGTTACCTTGCCAT
>CAYQAE010000126.1:1242-3194 GCA_964415445.1 uncultured archaeon
CCATAAACAAAAGTACCATTGAAGAATTGCCCATCATTGATATCGGCTTGGAAAAACAAAACGCCTTTGTAAAAAAAATAAACTGCATTCTTGCGATCACGGACGATAACGATTATATGGAGAATCCAGAAAAACAAGCGAAAGTAAAAAAGCTACAAAAAGAAATCGATAAATTAGTTTACGATTTATATGATCTGACTCCTGAAGAGATCGAAATCGTTGAGAACTTCAAAAACGATTGATATTCGTTTTGAACGTTACTATGTATCTCTGGCTTTATAAATTTCGTAGTTTTTCATTAAAAACATACTCATGGATCCAGAAAAATTCAGAGCTAATTCAGCGTGGACCGTTAAGGGATCTTCCCAATCAATGCCTTTTCCGTGGGCGTCGCCAAGCTCATTTCTAATAGTTCCCAAACTTATTATTATCGACTGAGTTGCACCGAATAGTTTTTCAAATTCTCGGGAAAGATCCTTAGAGGGACCGAGGTCCAAACCGGATATAACCTTTCGATATAGGTCGTTTAAATCATCTGTGTTGGTGTATTCTTCATCCAGTTCGTCCAATATGTGTTTGCATACCGTTTCCAATAGTGTACGTGCCATTGTTAGTGCCCCGCCGGGATCATCAGACATTCGAACTCTCCCCCTCTCCCAAATATCGATTATTTTAGGAAAATTCAACTGCCCGCATATCTCTTCCAAACCACCATCATCGACAGGGCTGATCGGTTGGGAAGTAAGATACTCTTCGATCCTTTTAAATTCATCATTGATGTACTGTCTTCTCAAATCATAACGACCTTCAACTTTTCCAAATTCATCCCAAATACTCTGCTTACATTCAGATAGAGTTTTACATGAATGTATAAAAGTTGGTATAAATTTAGATAAACTAGGATCATGAACTAAAAATTGTCTTATTTGTTGGTATTCTTCTTCATTCCAAATACCATTTGTTACATGTTCCCTTAACTTGTTTTTTAGCCTGCTAACTTTAATCTTCGCTTCATGTTGATCCATCTTTACCATCTCTTTATTACTACAAAGTTCTATTAGTGCTTTTTCCGATGCATTGTAGATTGTTGAAAGGTAAACAAGAGATTACTCCATAAATATTACAAATACTTCAAACGCAGGTTACCAGCTCTGATGAATATAACGAAGAAGACGATACCGTTGAACACCGCAAACAGGTACATCCTGAAGTACAGGCTATACACGACGCCTGCCAGGAGCACGATGAGAGCGATATAGAGCATCCTCAGGTGTGAAGAGATGTTCATGGCCTATCACCGTTTAAGTACCATTTCCAGGTGTGTACGGGTCTTAGAAGAACACGTCCTCTGATAGATGGCTTCTGATACACGCCTGCCGAGGGGCGTAACACGATTTTGGAAATACGTAGCATCATCATGATCATAAAAGCGAGATATATTATATACTTTACCTTATGTCTGCTACTATACCCTATGTCTAAAAATGTACTTCTATGTTTCACATATTCTAGCATCTAAGATAATCATGACCGATATTACTGTACTCGGAAGAAAGGGGACCAAGGATATAATATTGCTGTTGCAGGATGATAAAAAATATTATACCACGATTCAGGACAAATGCAAAATCAACTCACGAACACTGTCACGACGACTAACCGAACTGGCAGAACTCGGGTTGATCTCTCGAAACGTGAAGAAGGATCGAAGGGTACAATATGCCCTTACTCGTAAGGGCAAGACAGTTGCAAAATTGGTAGAGACATTGTCAGAAATCTAAGACATCTGTTGTTGATACCAAGTATACTACCGTAACGAAATCTTTCAAGAAAAATTTAGAGATAGTCAGGCATTTTTCGACATCAGAGACCATGCCAGGTCCATGATCATCCAATACACTTTTCCCATCCACAGGACAAGAGCAAAGATCATCAACACCACCATCCCAAGA
>CAYQAE010000127.1:0-3134 GCA_964415445.1 uncultured archaeon
TCTATTGGTTTGGTATATTATATTATGCAAGATGAAGATACAGAAGGCCCCAATATAGAGGTAATAACTCAAAATTTATCTGTATCAACTAATTCATATGCAAACATATTAGTTAATGTATCAGATGAAAGTGACATCTTTAAGGTCTATATTATTTTAGGAGAAAATAAATATGAAATGGAAAATATAGGTAACAATCAGTACAATTATAGTTTTATGCCAAAATCTGATCTTGATTATCAAATTGAAGCAGTAGATGTATATTTTAACAAAAGAAAATCTAAAAAATATAGAATTACTTTAGAAGAAGCATTATATGCAAATGAAAAGTTTGCAGCTTATAGTATTAGTTTTGGTAAGGTTAAATTCATAAATTGCACCATAAATAAACTTAGTTTTTATGGAAATTCTAATTTAACTTTAGTTAATTCAACTGTTTATGATCTTCGCTATTTCAATCTAGAAGATAATATATCTTTTGTAAATAAAACTGACCAGATTGATTCATTTGAGACTTCAAATTTAGGTATTTCAAATTCCACAATTTATAATTGGTCTATCAAATTCAATTCAGAAGTTGAAACCTTTAATTTCTCATTTAAAGAAATTATTTCATGTGGATCCTTAGAGATTGAAAGTTCTTACATTGAAATTTTAAGATACTGCAATTTAGAGTCAAATTGTGTATTTAGAAATTTTTCAGATACAATTTATAATTTTGATGAAGACAACCTAAAAATTAATAACTCAGAGATTGAATATATTTATGTATCTTCTCAAGAAAATATCACAATAGATATATCTAATTCACATATAGCTATTTTCAATTCAAGTATTTATAGAATAAGACTATTTGGAAATGCTACTGTGGGTTTATCTGATACAACTTATTCTGATATATATAACCAAAAAAACAATACTATTGAAATTTCAAGTATTTATGATTTAGAGCCACTTACAGGATACAGAGTTACTCTTGAGGATTCAAATCATAAATATTATGCTGATATAGGTAGGTCTGGTAGAGTTAAATTTCTAAATATACAAAACGGAACTTATGATATTTATGCATATCTCGAAGATTCAGCTGCTCTTTTGAAAAATAATTATGAGATAAATCAATCTCAAAGTTTAGAGATACGTCCTTGGGTTGAAAGTGGCGATGAGGTTTATGTTACATATATTGGACGCTATACTAACGGCACTGTTTTTGAATCAAGTTTTGATGATATCAAATTACAAGTAAAATATTCTCTATTTTCATTTACACAAGATATATCAGGTGCGATAGATGGATTCTATTCTGCGGTAAATGGCATGAAATTAGGTCAAACTAAAGTAGCATCAATTCTTCCAGAGGATGCGTATGGGCTTTGGGATCCAGAATATCTTGTCAATAGATCAAGAGATTATTATCAAGATAACTATGCGCCTCTTACTGTAGGAAAAGAAGTTCCAGATTCAGAAGATGTATTCTCTCGAAACGGTACAATTACTTATATCGGAAATGATAATTTAGAGATTGATTTCAATCATCCTATGGCTAACAAAACTTTGGTCTTTACTATCAAAATAATTGGTATTGTAAAGAATGAATCAACTTCATAGATTTTTTAAAAAAGATTATTTATTTTTCTTATTTTATTTTTAATCTATGCAAGATGCTATCATTTTTGGATGCTCAAATTCAAAGAATTTGGCTAAAAAGATATCTGAAAAATCTGGTATTGATTATTTTGAAATAAAAAAGACTATTTTTCCAGATAATGAATATTTAATTGAAATCAAAGAGGAAGTTAAAAACAAAGACATTTATGTTGTTCAATCATTTCAATCCACAGATCACAATCCAAATGATTTAATTTTGGAATATCTCTTAGCTACATCTACAATAAAAGAATTTAGACCTAAAAAAATTGTAGGTATAATACCCTACTTTGCATATGCTAGACAATCTGAAAGATTTAGAAGCGGACAAGCTCAGTCTCCTTTAATTTTTTCTGATTTATTTAAAAAAAGTGGAACTGATGAGATTTGGAGTTTTGATATTCACGGCCTTAAATTAGAGACTAATTCAATTTTTGGAGTAGATGGTATTAATTTTACAGCCCTATATTTAATTGCAGATTATTATAAGCATTTAGATAATTTAGTTGTAATTGGACCAGATAAGGGTGCAAAAGATAGAGCAGAGAGAGTAGCTGAGAAATTAGATGTAGACTTTGATTATTTTGAAAAAAAACGTATCCGTTATGATGATGTAGCTCTATTTAAGAAAAAAATTGATTTAGAAGGCAAAAAAATATTACTTGTAGATGATATGATCTCTACTGGTAAGACAGCAATGAATTCAATTAGAATATGCAAACAAAACAAATGCGGAAAAATTTATGTTGCAGTGACTCATCCAGTTTTAGTAGATAATGCATTGGATGTTATTTTTTCTGCTGGTGCAGAGGAGGTAGTTGCAACTGATACTATTGATTCAAAAATAAGTAAAATTTCTATTGTGCCAAAAATTGTGGACAAATTGATGGATATTTATTCAAAAAAAATAGTAGTAAAATAGTTTAATTTTCTTCTTTTACTTTTGCATTTGATTTAATACTTTCAACTTCTTGCTTAAGTTGTGAGAGTTGATCTTGATCTAAATCTGGTTTATCATCTTCTACATTTGGTTTATTTATTTTTTTTGCTTTTATTAAACCTGCCAGTATTGAAGTTACAATTGCTAAAACTGTAATTATAATTATAATAGTCTTAGAATTACTTGAATTTGGTGGTTTAAGTGGATCTGTTCCATTTTCTATCTCTTCATAATCAGTGTCTCCATCGCCATCTGTATCTATATTATTAGGATCTGTTTGATAAATATTAACTTCTTCACCATCATTTAATCCATCTTCATCTGTATCTGCAATCAATGGATTGGTATGGTATATATCAAATTCATCTTTATCTGTAAGTCCATCACTATCTGTATCTTCATTTGTAGGATCAGTTAGGTATACTCTAATTTCATCTGCATCTGATAATCCATCTTTATCTGTATCAACCAAAACAGGACTAGTATCGTATATATTTATTTCATCTCCATCACCAAGCCCATCCCCATCAGTATCAATAATTAATGG
>CAYQAE010000128.1:0-2774 GCA_964415445.1 uncultured archaeon
CTCATATACATTTTTAATTTTGCTTCCAATTATATACAAAATTAGCTTATCACCAACTTCAGCTTGTTTTATCTTATTTTTAAACCGATCCTTTACACCCCAAATAAGATTTTTTTCAACTTTTTTTGCATTAGTATCATCACAGACTGCAATCCAAAAATTAGGAGACATTTTCAACAACTAACATATAAAAATAACATAAAAAAAAGTATTTCTATTATATGTAGATTGGTGTAAAAAAATGAGCCAAAATAATATAATCGGACATATCTATCCTGTTATCCACTCTTTAATACCTCGTATTCTAGATCAAAATAAAATGTTTTTAAAAATATCAAGAGGTAAAAAGAAACTAAATCAAGGAGATAAACTACTATTTTATGCATCAAGAGAGATAAAAAAAGTAGTAGGAGAAGCTGAGATCAAAAATATAGAATATCTATCAAAAGATGAAGCACTAAACAAATATGGATCAAATCTATTTTTGACAAAAGATGAGATAAATCAATATATTAGAAATCCACTAGTTAGGGATAAATCATCAACAATAAAAATGGCGGTATTTAATCTAAAAAATCAAAAGAGATATTCAAATCCTTTCAAACCCTATGGACTTAACAAAAATCGTGGATTTGTTGCAGTAAGTGGCCAATATATTACAGATAGTTGGTATGAGAAATATGCTAGGGAGAATATTTGATATGAATTTTTAGTAGATTGAAATAAACATTTTTGTAAAATTTTGTAGTTAGTTTTTAAGTGAAAAACATGTGTGAATTAATGGCAATATCTGCAAATATCAAACTCAATCCTATGTTTAGTTTTAAAGAAGTTAATCGAGAAGTAATATACATAGAGATGGGCGAAGGATTGGGTATTATCGGCAGGAATATGGTATGAATATACAAAAATCCTCTTTGGCACGTAAAAACGCCGAACTTCATTATATTAATATTCTTACATACGATGAAATAATTCGAGCTACAAAAAGTTGGATTAATAAATTAGAATCTCTTTAAAAAATGTTTAATTAGTCCAAATGATTTAAATGAATAAACTGACTAAAATCTCTGATTACTCCAATTGGGATAAATTAATAGAGGATTGTCAATTCATTGATGATCTGAGTAAACTAGAAAAAGAAAAGGCAAAATTATCTTTTGAATTCTTGAAAAAAGAATTAGGTGAACAATTTTTAGTTGAAGCATTTAAAAAAAAGCATCCCTTTTGCAGTTATCTTACAAACAGAGCACCTTGGACAAGAAAATGGATTATTTCATTTGCTAATTCAATAAAAGAAATAAAAAAATCAAGTAATTATGATTCTTTATTAAAACGAATAAAGCATAAACTCAATTATCATGAAGCTGTTTCAGTTCTTCAGATTGCAAATAAATTCTCTAAAATGGATTTTGATATTACTTTTGACCCTGAAATAAAAGTTACAAAAAAGAAACCTGATCTAAAGCTAGTAAATCCTTTAGATAGTGAAACGTTATTTGCAGAAATAACAATTTTGAAATCAAGTAAAAAAGAACAAGACAATTTCAAAACTTTCAATGCGATAACAGATACAATTATGTTCAAATATTTTCATTTGGTATATTGTGGACGTATTTACAAAGTTCTATCTGAGCAAAGCCTATCTGATACCATCAAAAAAGTTGTAAATACATTTGAAACTGCTGAAAAAGAAAAAGAATTTCAGGAATTGTCTATAAAAGATATAATTGACATTGGTGTTTCTCCCTCATCCCAAACAAAATTGTTAAAAGCCTGGGCGGAAGAAAAAGGATTCAAAGTTGGTGAATTTTCAGGTCCTAGTTATAGTGTGGACGAAATTGAACGTATCAAATTCAAAATAGAAAATAAACAAAAACAAGTTCCAACTGAAAATGCGAATATACTTGTTATATACATAAGTAATGTGTCTTTATTTTTTAAAGATCCAAAAAGTGTAATTAATAAATTAGAGGAGAAAGTATACAAATATCCTCATTTGCTTTGTGTTGCTATTATGGGTGAACATATAGGATTTGATGAGAACACAATAATTTCGAAGGATCAGCATTTTTATATTCGAAAAGCAAAAGACCAATGTTTAGTTAATCATAGTATTGTATTAATCAATAAATATTGCCAGCATAAACTTTCACCTAATGTAACTACACGAATTTTTGATGCGTTCCGGCGATATTGATTTTTCGTAGAATTAATGAAAACATTCTCATAGAGGCTCAAAAATGCATAGTAGGAATATTTTAGAAAAAAAGAGATTATTAGATAAATCAAACCAAACATCAAAATTAGGTATATTCATTGATTCGAAAAGTTTTGATGTAATCTTAAATAATGACAATATAGATGCAGGTATTTTATTGGAATATTATAAATTACAGTACTTTGAATTTGTAAGATCACCATTTAATACGATCCATAAAATACTTAAAAAAGTTCCAGAATTTATCAAATCCTATGATGATGAAGGTAATCTTTTTGCAATTGATATCATCAGGAATAAATCTTCACGTTCGATGTATTTTGGTTATAGAAGCAGGGATATTGAAAATATTGGCAAATATATTTTTGATAAGGAAACAATAAGTGATGAAGAAAAAGACATGATATTTTTGGTTACAGTACAAGCGGTGATTAACAAATTTGATGACAGAAATCTTTTTGTAACTCAGAATAAGACGCTTCTTGAAAAAAGATTTCAATTTGAATCCGTTATTTTAAAAAAACAATTAAATATAGTTACAATAGAAGAAGCA
>CAYQAE010000129.1:0-2760 GCA_964415445.1 uncultured archaeon
TTCCATACCATGAATTACTAATTCCTCTTAAATATCCTTCATCATGGAATTTTCTATAAATACTTCCAATATTTCTTGCTAATTCCAAAAACAATTTTGAGTAATGTTTTTTAAAAATTTTGAATCCTTCTTTTATTGAATATTGCGGAAATTTAAAAGAATTTTTATTCAATGAAAAAGAACATTTAATTCCATATATATCAAAAAATAAATTAAATAGATAAATCATAGTAAGTTCGTCTGCTCTAAAATCAGTGTCTAACTGTTGTACTATGGCAACAGCATCATCTTTTTTGAAAGGTGTTTTTATTTTATACAACCCAACGATTTTTGATTTATCAAAAACACGAGTGGCGAACTAAGAGCCCTCGTGAGTTTCTAATTCTCCTTTATAATATTTCTAAAATCTCTCTTAGTTCAGGTGGGCTTTTAGCCATCCCATTAAATTTGAGGTGCGCGCCCTTCTTTGCTTCTTTCTTTCTAAGAAAGAAGATGGAAATAATTTTTGGATTCCGACATATAAGCAAAAGTTTTATATGCCTAAAACAATATGATAAATATATGATACTAAAAGGCGTGAATTATGATTGCGGAACAAATTATGGAAGCAATTTTAGATCTAAACTATCGAAATCTGAAATAATCAGAGATTTGGATATTATAAAAAATAAATTGAATTGTAATGCGGTCAGAATATATGGAGAAAACCTAAATAAACTTATTTCTTGTTCAAATCTTTGTTTTCAAAGAAACTTAACTGTTTTGTTTTCTCCGAGGTTTTTAAATAAAACAAAGAAACAAACTTTGAATCTTGTCAAAAAAGCATCTATCGAAGCTGAAAAGTTAAGAAAAAAAGATAATAAAATTATTTTTGTTGTAGGTAACGAAATGAGTTTAGATGTTTATGATTTCTTAAAAAAGAAAAAATACCTTGATAGATGCTCAAAATTAGATAAAGGTATTACCAAAAAACTACATAAAGACTTAAATATATTTTTAAAGAAATTAGTTGAAGTTGTTAGAAAAAATTTCAAAGGAAAAATAACTTATGCTTCTGGATTTTGGGAAAAAATAGATTGGAAAATATTTGATTTCGTTGGAGTAAATAAATATTTAGGAAGTTGGAATAAAAAAACGTATTCACAAGAATTAAAAGAATTAAAAAAATGGGAAAGACCTATTCTTATCACAGAGTTTGGTTGTGGAAGCTTCAAAGGTGCTTCTGATTTGGGACCCATGTCTCCTTTTATAATTGATAGAGAAAAAAATGAAATTAAAGGGGATTATGAAAGAGATGAAAACGAACAAGCTAATTATCTAAAAGAAATAATTAAAATGTTAAAAAAAGAGGACATATATGGAAGTTTTGTTTTTACTTTTATAGAACCGCATTACAAGTATTCGGAAAATCCGAAAAAAGATTTAGATCTGGCTTCATTTAATTTGGTCAGAGTCTACAAAGACAGGCATCTAGAACTAAAAGAATCTGCAAGATTAGTTTCTAAAGAATATAAAAACAAATAATATTTTATTTATCTAAAATTCCAAGAATAACTTGCTGTTACTGGATTTTCCCCATAAGCTACAATAAGTTTGGCAAAAGCTATTTCTCCAGATATATTTACTAATGCTTCAAAACCATCAGGGAATACTCTTAGAACATCTCCTATGTTACCAGCTACATATTTAACATCTTCTTCTGGCCTGTATATTCTCATTGGTGAGATTCGATCAAATTTTATTCCTTCCTCAATTGAGAGGTGTTCTAAATCTTGTTCAGAGCGCTCCAATCTAGAAAGCTCTTCAAATCTTTGTTTGGCAAATTGAGCCTTACTTTCCAATAAATTTGGTGCTTGTTTTTGTGCAGTCATTTTTATCCTCCATAATTTAATTACTATAAAGTAATATATATCCCTATATCTTATTTTACCCTTTATATAAAGGTTTTTAGTAAAATATATAAACTTGAGAAATAAAGAATATTTATGTGGGTAGCTAAATTTGAAGTAATGCACAGGGGTTGTTTGATAGCTCCAAAGTGTAAGAGATATAATCTTAATTTATATTCTTACTTTTTAAAATCTTGGCGAGAGGAGAGTAAATTTTACTATTCTGAACTTTACATTTTAAGTGGAGATAAAAAAAATAAAAATAAATTCATTAATGACTTAAAAAAAGAACCTAGAATAAAAAAAGTTGAAAAAGATAAAAATATCCTATTTGTTTTGACAGAAGAAATTTATAATGAACAAGAAAAGTCTCCTATTTTTAATCCTTCATTGATTCAATCTAAACCAATTTTCGTAGATTCCTCTGGAATGGAAATTTGGGAATTTGCACATTGGGAAAGGAAAAAGTTAACGGATATTCTTAAATTGCCAAAAAATATTTTAAATATAAAATTAAAATTCATTAAGAAATTAAATTTGGAAGATATTTTTATTTCAAAAACTTTTCCTCAACTTCCTTTAAAACAAAAACAGGCAATTGAATTGGCTATAAAGAACGGATATTATGAGTTTCCAAAAAAGATTCATTTAGAATCTTTAGCTAAGCAAGTTAAAACTTCTGCCCAAACTTATAGAGAGAATCTAAGGCGTGCTGAAAAGAAAATGTTGTCTTTTCTTGTTGGAAATATTAAGGATTAATTTTTGCCTTTTGAAAAAAGATTATTTCATAATTCAAAACTGAAAGTTTTGACAAATTGTCCGTGTATGAGAATTCCTTTGCCAAAAAAAAGCTTTTTCCTGCTTTCTTTTC
>CAYQAE010000130.1:0-2732 GCA_964415445.1 uncultured archaeon
TGTCTATAATAAATACTAAAATACCAAATTAAAAATACTTTTTCTACAGAGCCCATAGTAATTTTGATACCTCATTACAGATTGTTTGGATTTGAGGGGCAGCTCTCCTTGGTCTATTAGCACTTTTGTATAAACTTTCTAGTAAAAGTTTCCACAGAATAGCAAAAAGTTTATATAATATAGTAATCTAAATATATATAATGAAAATTGCCAATTGGTTCAAAGATATAATAAAAGACGATTCTGAAAATGATTTAGAAGACAATACAGTAGAAAATGGTCATAATTCAACTGAATATCTATTTAAAACTACTAAAGAAGAATTAGAAAAAACTTTTGGTAGTATTGCTTATAGATATATTCTTATATTCACTAAATTTGAAAAATACATGGTAGAAATTTTAGGAAAAGATTTCTACTCTATTTCTAAGTATGATATTAAGAAATTCTTTGATAACTACGAAGGACAAGGATTTACAGGGCAGAGGAATAAAGAGGGAAAAAGGATGAAAATAGATCCGAAAGGTGTTAAGAATTCATCTCTGAATGTTTACTATTCTCAATTGAAGAAATGTTTTGAGATGATAAATTTAATAGATGAGAGAGTAACAGTTAACAATTATTTTTACAACAAAACTTTCAAAGATTTAATTATCAAAAAAAATAATGATAGATCTTCTTATGGGCATTTTACAGATCAGCAAGTTCGCAAAATATTAGTTGATCATCCTAATCCTTTGCATAGGTTAGTTTGTTATATTAGTTGTGTTACAGGAGCTAGACTTAATGAGGCTTGTAAGATTAAAATTGAAAATATAAAGTTTGGAAAGAACTTAATTTGGATTGATAATGGAAAAAAGGGTGCTAATAGATTTGTTTATATGTCTGATAATTTAGAAAAAGCAATTAAGGAATTTCAAAGAAGTACATTTTACAAAAGATATAATGATGGTATTCATTTAATTTGTAGCAAACAAGGAAAACCCTATGATCATGAAACAGTAAGTGGAGTTTTTAGAAAAAATTTAGAAAAGTTAGGAATACCTCTAAAAGACGAAATAGGTCGGAAATTAGTTTTTCATTCTCTAAGGAAGTATGTTGTTCAATTTTTTGCAGATCATGATATTGATATAGAACTTCGCGAAATTTTTTTAGGACATAAACTTAATGATCTTGAGTTTCGATACTCTAAAAAGAAATTTTCAAAAGTTGTTCAATTATGTAAAAAAACGCATCCATTGAATGATTTTGAGTTTAAGATAGAGGAGGAAGATTGGAGGATATTTAACGTTGACTTACAAAAGACCCCATCAAAAGCAGCTTACTTTATTTTTACACAAAGACTGGGTTGATGATATTGATTCCATGGAGAAGGAAGGGTACAGACGGGGTTATTATGTTAGAAAAGTTATTTGTGAGGACATCTTCAAAAGAAAATACGGGGCAAATTATTCTGTTATTTTGGATAAAATCCATGAAAATTTATTGAAAATTTTAGTTATATTGGAGCAAGAGAGGAAGAGATTTAAGCACAATTACGACATAAATGCGGTTTTAGATAAGCTTCAAAAAGACTATGAAACACATGTGTCATATCATCAGTATAAAATTCCAGAACAATTCTACTTATTTTTGTCTGAATTTACCCAAAAACCTAATTTCAGTCCGATTGATTGTATTATTTTAGGTATTATTAAGTATTTGTTATATAAGACAACTCATGAGATTGATATTCCTAGATTAAATAATATTAAGTTTAAAAAATATCTCAAACAATTCAGAGAAGTTATTTCTTTTACTGAAGATGAGATAGATGAGGAGAAAAAGAAGATAGATATTAAGAAAATGGAAGGGGAAAAGGAATCAAAATTTGAAGATAAAAGTTTGCTCAAAAAGAGCTAGTAATTTATAACTAATTTTCTTCATTATATTACTGTTAGAGTATTAATGCTTTAAATTTAGTTGTCAAAATTACTATAGTATCCTAAACCAAATTCACTAATTTATCTTATAACCTATAACATATCAAAGTGATAAAAATTTAATTAATTTATTGTATTAAATGTTTGTAAAGTTTAATAGGGTTTTTATATGAAAAAAGCAATAGAAATTTTTGACTTGAGAAAACAATATGGAGATTTAGTGGCTGTTGATAATTTAACTTTAGATATCAATAAAGGTGAAATCTTTGGATTATTAGGTCCTAATGGTGCCGGAAAGTCTACTATCGTAAAAATACTCAATTGCTTACTTAAACCAGATAGTGGTTCTGCAAAAGTAGCTGGTTTAGATATCCAAAAAAACACAGAAGGAATTAAAAAAGTAATAGGTATGTTGCCTGAATCACATAACTTAATTGAAAAATTAACAGCTTATGAATTTCTTGAATTTATTGGAAATTTATATAATATTGAAGAAAAAATTCTTGATAAACGAATTAATGATCTTTTGAAGCTTTTTGAATTAAAAGATAGGAAAAAAGATCTTATTAATTCATATAGTATGGGAATGAAACAAAAAATACAAATGGCAGCTTCTGTAATTCATGATCCCTTGATTTTATTTTTAGATGAACCCACATCTAATTTGGACCCTCAAAGTGCTAAAATAGTCAAAGATCTCATATCTATACTTTCAAAAGAAATTGAAAGAACTATATTTTTAAGTACACATATATTAGAAGTGGCTGAAGGATTATGTGATAAAGTAGGAATAATTGTCAAAGGAAAACT
>CAYQAE010000131.1:0-2518 GCA_964415445.1 uncultured archaeon
CCCCTTGTGGTGCTCCCCCGCCAATTCCTTTAAGTTTCAGCCTTGCGACCGTACTCCCCAGGCGGTGGGTTTAACGGTTTTCCTTCGGCACCACATAACCACTAAGATTATGTGACACCTGACCCACATAGTTTACGCCCAGGACTACCCGGGTATCTAATCCGGTTCGCTCCCCTGGGTTTCGTTCCTCACTGTCAGACCCGTTCTAGCTAGACGTCTTCACCACAGGTGGTCCCCCTAGGATTAACGGATTTCACCCCTACCCCAGGAGTACCTCTAGCCTCTCCCGGTCTCAAGATCTACAGTATTCTCGGCAAGCTCTATCGTTAAGCGACAGAATTTCGCCAAGAACTTGCAGACCCAGCTACGAACGCTTTAAGCCCAATAAAAACGGCCACCATTTGAAGAGCCGGTATTACCGCGGCGGCTGGCACCGGTCTTACCCTCTCCTTATTCCTTAAGCTCCTTATACTTAAGAAAAGCTAACGCAAAACGCCAGCACTTGGGATCCCCCCGTCACCCTTTCGGGCATTGCGAAGGTTCCGCGCCTGCTGCGCTCCGTAGAGCCTGGGGCCGTGTCTCAGTCCCCAACTCCGGGTTATAGCTCTCACTACCCGTACCGATCGTAGGCTTGGTAGGCATTTACCCTACCAACTACCTAATCGGCCGCGGACTCATTCTCAGGCAAAAAATTTTTTAGAAAAAAGCTATTCCAAGCTATTTTTCCTATAGGGTATTATTCCCAGTTTCCCGGGGTTATCCCCTACCTGAGAGTAGATTATCCACGTGTTACTGAGCAGTTCGCCGGGTTGCCGAAGCACCCTCGACTCGCATGGCTTAGTCGAATCCCAATAACAGTGGCCTCCGGCAGGATCAACCGGAATTTATTATGGAGTGGTCGCATAATATTCTTGCTTGTACCTAAATATCATGGCTGGATTTTCAGGACCTAAATTAGACTCAATTATCATTATTTTAGTTGAGTCTTCATTTTGTTCCGCTTAATGAGAACAGCTCTTCATCATTAGACATTTGTCTTATCTCAGAGCTGACGCCGTAAGTTTTTGCGGTAATTTTTGTATAGGTGAGGTCCTAAAATTATCTATATAAATATTTCGTATAGCTTTTTCTAAGTACAAAAACAGGATAAATAAAATTATATAAGTTAAATTTTTTAATTAAATACGTGAGGTATTTTTTTGAGCCAAATAAATAATATTATGAAAGATTTTGATTTTAATTCTGATTTAGGACTTTATATAAATTCTAAAACGAATTTGCCTACAACTTTAAATTTTGATTATGAAAATTCTTTATTAACATTATTGGATCAAAGAAGGTTACCCTATGAATGTAAATCTTGGTCTACATCCAATTGGAAAGAAGCGGCTTATGAAGGTATAAAAAATATGGTAGTTAGAGGTTCACAGGCTATAGGTTGTACAGCAGCATATACTTTTTTGTTAGCTTCAAATTCATATCAAGGTAATTTAGATGATTATGTTTCATTTATGGAAAAAGTATATGTTACTATTTTAAACACTCGCCCCACTGCAGTTAATTTAAGTTGGGCTCTAAATCGTATAATGGTAAAAATTAAATCTAATTTAGATAAATCACTTGATGATGTAAAAGAAATAGTGGAGATAACAGCTGATAGAATTTTTAAAGAAGATTTAGTAATTAACTCTGAAATGAGAAAAAACGGTTTAGAGTATATTGAAGATGGTGATGTGATATTTACTCATTGTAATGCAGGCAGTATTGCAACTTCATATGGTGGAAGTTCTTTAAGTATACTTGTTGAAGCCTATGCTGAAGGTAAGAATATTAAAACTTTAGTAAAGGAAACTAGACCTCGAAGTCAAGGATATAAACTTACTATGTGGGAATTAGATCAAGCAGGGGTCCCTGTAAGAGGTATTTCTGATAATATGGTATCAAGTGCTTATAAAAAATATAATGCAACTAAAGTATTTACAGGTGCTGATAGAATATCTAGAGATGGTTATGTTGCAAATAAAATAGGAACTTATGATCTTGCGATAATAGCAAATTATTTTAATATTCCATACTATGTAGCAGCTTCTTATTCTACCTTGGATTTAGATATTTTAGGGCTAGATATTCCAATTGAAATAAGAAATAATAATGAAATTTTTGATCCTTATAAATTTGAGATATTTTATAAAAAGCATAATAAACTATTGTCTGAAAATGCAGCAGATAATTGGCCTCACAATAATACAAATATTAAATTATATAATCCTGCTTTTGATGTAACCCCTGCAAATTTGGTTGAAAAAATTATTTTAGATATCGGTGTTTTCTCTCCAGCAGAGATTGGTAATCTATCTGAAGGAAAAATAAATAATATAGTTAATTCAATTTATACTAAAAAATTCTCATAGATCTATTTTTTCTTTTAAATATTGATGGGGGAGCCGGGATTCGAACCCAGGTCTTCGGCTATTTTGCAAGTTAACTTGCCCCAAAGCCAACAGGATAGTCCAAGCTA